>QIMC01000035.1 GCA_003232185.1 Flammeovirgaceae bacterium
CCAGTTTGCTGCTTGCGGTTACATCTTCCGAAGAAACCAATCTGGCTACTGCAATTATTGCCAAACAGCTGGGAGCGAAGAAGACGGTGGCTCGAATCAGCAATATTGAATATTTACTGAAAAAAGAAAAAGCGGCACTAAAACAGTTGGGGATAGACGAGCTGATATCCCCGGAATCTTTGGCCGCCCGGGAGATCAAAAGACTACTTAAGGAAACAGCTACCACCGATACTTTTGATTTTGACCATGGATTGGATTATTATCGCTTATCGGGATTAACGTTGATGAGGGCAGTGTTTTGCACGACAAGACCCTAATGGACCTGTCACACCTCAATCCTGATCATAACTTTATAACCGTAGCCATTCTTCGAAATAATGAGACCATCATTCCCCGGGGTAACACAGAGTTCAAGATGGATGACCACGCTTATTTTATTACTGAACCCAGTGGCATAGATAGGGTGTTGAGTTTTACCTCAAAAGAACGACGCAATATTAAAAATGTAATGTTGTTGGGGGGAAGCAAAATTGGCTTCCATACTGCACATAAGTTGAGTATTAAATACAATGTTAAGTTGATCGAAACGGATAAGGAGCGGTGTTTTGATTTAGCAGACATGCTCCCGGGAACCCTGGTTATCAACGCCGATGGCAGCGACGTAGAACTATTGAAATCTGAAGGAATTGCGGAAATGGATGCTTTTATTGCAGTGACAGGCAACTCCGAAAGCAACATTATATCCTGTTTACTGGCAAAAAATCAAGGCGTTCCCAAAACTATTGCGCTGGTAGAAAATATCGACTACATTCACTTATCTCAAAAAGTGGGCGTTGACACCATGATCAACAAAAAATTGATTGCAGCAAACTTTATATTTAGATACATCCGACAAGGTGAGGTATTGGATTTGACCAGTATCCACGGAGTTGACGCTGAAATTTTGGAATATGAGGTTACCGAGTCTTCTAAAATTGTTGAAATGGAACTAAAAGACGTGGACTTTCCCAAATCTGCCATTGTGGGAGGTGTAATTAGAAAAGGTCAGGGATTCACCACCATGGGAGGATTTCAATTTAAACCAAAGGACCGGGTAGTGGTACTTAGCAAACCTGAATGTATTTCCAAGGTAGAAGGTCTTTTTAAATAAGGTCCCCTATTGATGATGTTCAACTTTAAAATTATCGGCAGCCTGCTGGGCATATTACTGATCATTAACGGGGTGTTCATGTTGCTGTGCCTGCCTGTTTCTCTTTTTTACCAAGAGGGAGGTGTGTTTCCACTGACCATGTCTGGATTAACCTCAGCTGGCGTTGGTGTCTGTCTTTGGTGGTACACCCGTAAAAGGACGAGTGATACCTTGAGTAAGCGTGACGGGTATCTGATCGTTACCAGTGTATGGTTGGCCATGTCATTGGTTGGAACGCTACCCTATATTTTTTCAGGAGCCATACCGAATTTCACTAACGCCTTTTTTGAAACTATCTCAGGGTTTACCACTACCGGGGCCACTATCCTTAATGACATAGAATCCCTTCCTAAGGGAATTCTATTCTGGAGAAGCCTGACCCAATGGATGGGTGGAATGGGTATTATTGTACTGGCAGTGGCCATTCTCCCACTTTTAGGTATCGGAGGGATGCAGCTGTTTGTTGCAGAGGCACCTGGTTTGAAACCGGATAAGCTACAGCCCAGAATCACCGAAACGGCCAAGCGGCTTTGGATTATATATGTCGGGCTGACAATGGCTGAATTTGTTCTGTTACTTTTGGGAGGCATGTCGGTTTTTGATGCCTTGAATCATAGCCTCACTACCATGGCCAGCGGAGGTTTTTCTACAAAACAGGATAGCATCGCCCATTTTAATTCTCCTTATATACAATATGTAATAATCATTTTCATGTTTATTGCTGGCACGAATTTTACTTTGATTTATTTTGGGTTTAAAGGCAATTTCCGGAAAGTATGGGCCAATGAGGAATTCAGGGTATATTTTATTGGAATATTGTTTATGAGCATAATTGTTTCCATTGGTTTGTTTGTTAGCACAGATGCCGGCTTAGAGCTGTCGTTCCGGGACGCCTTGTTTCAGGTAGTTTCTATTATTACCACTACCGGTTTTGTCTCGGCTGATTACACCACCTGGATACCCGGGTTGACCATACTGATTTTTATGTTTATGTTTTTAGGCGCCTCAGCCGGATCAACCGCAGGCGGAGTCAAAATCGTTCGCCACTTACTTCTTTTAAAAAATGGCGTCCTTGAGTTGAAAAGGCAGATCCATCCGGCTGCTATAATCCCTGTTAGATTGAATAAAAAGGCTGTAAGTCAGGAAATTACCTCAAATGTGCTGGCTTTCATTATGATATATCTTACAATTTATGTGATCAGCTCTTTTGTAATGGGTTTGATTGGGTTGGACTTCGTAACCGCTTTAGGTAGTGTGGCTGCATCACTTGGGAACGTTGGGCCAGGATTTGGCAGTGTAGGCCCGGCGCATAACTTTGCTCACATACCTATTACCGGCAAATGGTTCCTGTCATTTTTAATGCTGCTGGGGAGACTTGAACTTTTTACAGTGCTTATCTTGATCACTCCCTATTTTTGGAAGAGAAACTAACTATGGAATTTAACGTTTATTGGGTGCTAATCGCCGCCTCTGTCATCGTAATACTGTCTTATTTTTTCAATGCTGTGGCCAGTAGAACCAATATCCCTTCAGTATTGATGTTAATTGTTACCGGGTTTGCTGGTAGTTTTCTGATAGAATTTGATGGAGATACCCTACAACCCACCCTGGAAACATTAGGGACCATTGGGTTGGTCATGATTGTTTTGGAAGCAACTCTTGACCTGCGCCTGGATAAACAAAAAGCAGGTCTAATTGGGAAGGCATTTATTATTGCTTTTATCCTTTTATTCATTACCACTTTTGGCATCGCTTTGGTCATTAAATTTTTCTTTTCAGTCAAACAGTTCGAGGCCCTGGTATATGCAATACCCCTGTCAATTATGAGTAGTGCCATCATCATACCAAGTGTGGCCAATCTTATTGGAGAAGATAAAGAGTTTTTAATAATTGAATCTGCCTTTTCGGATATCCTGGGCATCATGCTGTTTTATTTTATCCTGGATAGTGTTGACTTGGCGGGATATGGCGCCATTGGCCTCCATGTAGTTCAGAATATTGGATTAACCTTAGTTATCGCCCTTGCTTTCGGTTATCTGATTATCATACTCATACAAAAAGTCACCGGAGAGGTGAAATTATTTTTGCCAATAGCTGTTTTGGTACTTCTTTATGCTACGGGCAAGTTATTTCACTTGTCATCCCTGGTCTTTGTATTGGCATTTGGTTTGATGTTAAACAACAAAAATTTATTCTTTAAGGGATTTTTGAAGCGATATATTATTCCTGAAGCATATCAGGAATTATTGTCTGAGATAAAACTGATTACTATAGAAAGTTCTTTCTTGATCAGAACCTTCTTTTTCATTGTTTTTGGCATGTCGATTACTTTGGATGGATTCAATCAAATTACTGTGTTCATTGTGGCCATTATGGCACTGGCCATTATGTATCTATTTCGCTGGTTGGCACTCCGACTGATTACTCCCAAGCAAGTTTACCCAGCTCTGTATGTGGCTCCGCGCGGGCTGATTACTATTTTACTTTTCTATAGTATTCCTGTCCAACACCAAATAGCTGATTTTAGCACCGCCATTCTATTCCTGGTTATCATTTTAAGCAATTTGATTATGATGTATGGCCTGATAAAAAATAGTCAAAATCTTGATGAAACCCCTTTAAGCAATTCGCAAGACATAAGTATTAAACCAAAACCTGAATCACCTGATGCAGCTTTATTGGAATAGAACCCTGCGCTTCTGTCCGGTATTCCTTTAGAAATACCGTTTGAGTGTACTATATTGAGTAAAATCAGTACCAACTTCAAGGTTACTTGCTATATTTTATAGCTGTTTATCAGCCACATGGACCACCAGAATCAACAATACTTCCATCAAATCAATGAACTTGTCTTAGCTCATTTAGCTCCTGTTTTTGTCAATAAACTAGAGAGCCAAATAAAATTGATAAACCAGGCAAAGAGCAGTCTGGCTGAGTATTACGCCGATATCGATCCGGAAGACAACAAAGTGGAGCTGCTGGAAATGGTTAGGAAAATGAAAATGCTAAAGGAATCATTGGCCTCATCTGTAAATAGTATCACGATGATCGGTCAAGATATTAATTTGGTTGAGGATTTCAAAGAGTACTTTAACCAACTCAAAATATATACCGACACTCTTCCAGAATCTTTACATGAGTATCAAAATTTAAATAGGTTTCAGCCATTCCCAAATGACAGTTTCCGAATAAAAGTTGGTAAAAGATTCAAACGGTTGTCACTTATCTTGGGGTGGATCCCACAAAGGGCCGCAAACTGGGTTAGAAGAAGAACCAATAAGCAAGCCATAGACCTAAAGCCCTGGAAGCACCAAATTCCTTTAAAAGGATTGTTAACCTACCATTTCAGGGACCTATTGGTGGGCGATTTGATAGATATAATGCAAACCGTCAACAGAGCCATTGCCACTTCTACCAATGACCTGTTTCAAACAGAAGCCAGCCTGGATCATAAATTTGCCAATTTTATTAGTGAAGAATACCAGGATGGCCTTAAAGTCAACTCCACTGACCATGACAACAATATCGACCAGGTTCTGAGTAAAATAAATGAACTCGTGGACTCAATCCCAGGTTTGATTTCTAGTCGTCTGGAAAAAAAGTATAGTATTTTCCAGGCTAACTATGAAATGGTTGGAACCATCGAACTTCCTTCTAAAAAATTTAAAGCTTTGGGCCTGAAAATTGCCCACCAGCATGCTATTAAAACATACGGAAAAGCAATGCTTGGGTGGCGAAATACCCTGGCCGTATTAATAGACCAATACAATTTCGATCACGAATTGTTTAATATCAAGTTTACCAATCTCGAACAGTACTTGTTCATTAGCCAGAAGCTCGAATCCAGAATCTCTCAAAAAATTCTCAAGGAAATTAATCTGACCTCAGAATTTCTCTCCACTAAAAAAACCCAATTGGAGGGCTCTTCCATTAAAGATGCCGATTTTAAAAAGTCGCTTAAAGAAATACGCTTTGAAATCATAAGGTACCTTAAAGTTTCAATTCCTACCTGTATCCAGGTAATCAGGGAACAAAATATACCTGGCATGCTGGTGAATCTTGAAACTAAAACACGAAATCAAGTATCACAGCTTTCCGAAACAAGATCAATGGTTAAGAATATTAGCTACGATCATGCCATCAAGGAATCTGACATAAAACGAATAGCGCCTAAAGATCTTATTACTTTCGAAGCATTACCCAATTATTTAGACCTAATTCAGTCGCTGGCAGCCAAGTTTACCGAAGTGATTGAATCCACGCAGCTGCAATTGATGGAGATCTCCAATATCTGTGACTTTAATCTGGAAACTGCACTGGCGGCATTGGATGATGAGACCCAACACGACCGCGCAAAGTCCATGTCAATAGAAGGGATCGATAGGGCCCACAGCCGTTTACAAGACATTGCAGAAGCTTTATCAGAATTAGCCATAGTCAGTGTTAAGACCATCCATGCTGGCGTGAGTGAGTTCAATAACAACATAGTGGCCTTGAATGAAATTGACAGAGCTTTTGAAACCCAAATTCGAGTTGCCAAAGCCATGGCAGTGGAAAAAGCCAAGGCCTTTCGAGCACGCTTGCTGAATCAAATCAGGTGGATAATTCCACGACTATCAACCAATTTAAAAAGACGGGGGTTAATGATTTACAAGCGATATCGTGAAACCACTCAAAAATATGGTATCGTCAACCCCCCTATGGTACTTAGTGCCGAGTTATCAGGGTTTCTATCTGATACCGATATTACCATAAGTAATATGCCGTTTGTCTATCAGCGACTATACGAAATCGCACCACTGGACAATCTATATTTTTACGAACCCAGGCTACGAGCCACTTTGGCGCTAAGGAAAGCCTTTGAAACCTGGGATGGAGGTCATTTTGGAGCTACCGCTTTAATTGCTGAAGCAGGTGGTGGAACCACCACACTGATACATTTCTTTTTACGGGAATTAAAAACTTCCATTCCAACCATACAGTCAAACAATCTGGAGCAGATCTATTCCAAAGATGAATTTTTTCACTTCTTTGAACAGCTACTTGATACAGATGGTATTACTGATACCGATGCTTTGATAAATTATTTATGTACCCTGGATGGAAAGCGAATAATTATCCTGGAAGATCTGGAGCATTTCTTTTTGAGAAAAGTAGATGGGTTTGAGTGTATCAAAATCCTGATCGAAATAATTACCCGAACCAACCATAAAATATTTTGGCTTACCACCATCAACCAATACAGTTATCAATATTTAGTTAAAACGGTAAATATTGATGAATATTTCTCTTACAACATCATGCTCAGGCCCCTGAGACCTGCACAAATGACCTCACTGGTGCTGAAAAGGCACCGGGTAAGTGGATTTAATATCAGTTTTAGGCCTCATAAACAAGACAGAAAAAACAACAGCTTTAAAAAGATGAATGAGGAACAACAGCAAGAGTATTTGCAGAAGGAATTTTTTATGATTCTTAACAAAATCGCCCAAAGTAATATTACCCTGGCATTGATTTATTGGATTCGCTCGATAAAAGAGATTCAAGAGGATAAGATGTACCTAAGATCATTAAAAGCACTTGATTTCTCGTTCCTGACCAAACTCTCAGATGAAAAACTATTCACCTTGCATGCCTTGCTTTTGCACCACGGAATTACCATAAAGGATCATTCCAAGGTATTTCAACAAACGTTGAAAGAAAGTAAATTAACTATACTGCTCCTGGTTGATGATGGTATTATCGTACACAATGAAGGAAGGTATTACATCAATCCTTTGCTCTATAGGCAAGTGGTAAATTTATTAACTGATAAAAATATGCTCCACTAATGAATCAGAGTAAGAACATAGGTTTCAGACTGCCTCTTATATGGCTAATCTGGCTGTTAGTACTGAATAGCTCGGCACAAACAACTGCTGACACCCTGATCCATGCTGATTCAACCATTAGTATTTATCTATCCAGTTCTGATACAGTGGTGATACACCAAACAGATACCATATTGGTATTTGTAGAATCTTCACCTACACCCCTGGTACCTGTGCCAGTACCGGCTGTTGAACAGGAAATAGACCCTAAATCAATGCTGAAGGTCATCTCTGTAGGTAAAATCATTTGGTCTTTAATTTTTCTCTTTATCACCTACCTGATCATAAAAGGACTAACAAAACTTTTGCATATGCTGGCCGAACGCAGTGCTCGTTATCGAATCACTGTAAAAGGTTTTATTCCAGTGATGAGAATACTGGGATGGATTTTGGCAGGATATGTAGTTATTGGCGGAGTATTTAACCCACCTGTTGAGACAATAATTGCTGTTGCTGCTTCTATAGGAATTGCGGTAGGGTTTGCCGCCCAGGATATTCTGAGAAATATTTTTGGCGGGCTAATTATTGTAATTGACAGACCCTTCAATGTTGGAGACAAAATTGAAATTGGGCAATACTACGGAGAAGTTGTAGAAATCGGATTGAGATCTACGCAGATAGTTACCCCTGATGATTCTCTGGTAAGTGTACCCAATGGGGAAGTGATGAAACAGTCTATCTCCAATACCAATGCCGGAGAGCCCAATTGCCAGGTGGTAGCTGAAATATTCCTCCCAATAACTGTGGATACTGATCGCGTTCGTAAAATCTCCATAGAAGCTGCTCAAGTATCAAAGTACATCTACCTCAATAAGCCTATTAAAGTGCTTTTTATTAATGAAGTGCACCAACAACGGTCCTATTTGAAAATGAGGTTAAAAGCCTATGTATTGGACATTAGAGATGAATTTAACTTTAAAAGCGACATGACTGAAATTGTACTGAAGGAGTTGATTAATCAAAAAGTGATTGACGCATTAGATCTACAATAAATCTGATCATGACTAAGTCAATCACCAAGATAACTATTGGGCGTAGTGACAAAATCGATCTTCCGGAAATGAACCTACAGGAAATTGATGCAAAAATTGCTAGAACAGGTGATCATAGCCACTTGGTGAACCAACCATTATCCTGTTATTTCTTGAACAACCGCAGCACCAATCTTGCCAACTTCTTCTCTTTTTCCCAAAAGAATTTAAATTGGCCAAAAATAAATCCATAAGCTAGTAACAAGACCTGGTATAAAGGAAATACCAGGACCAAATAACTTATGGTCTTCAACCAGCCGCTGGAATTTTCAATTCCAAGAACTTTAAAAATTATGGGCCGGGCCCACACCACGGTCATACCGGTAAAAGCGAATACAATTATTACTAGTACCACCTGGAACATACTGTTCAGGCCCCATTTTTTTTTCATCCTTTCCAAGAAAGACTGTTTTCCGTTTTCCATATTATCTAAGTATTCCGACTTTGATCATTCACTTAATTCTGATATTCTATAACTGCATTTATTTGATAGAACACGGTATCCTTGAATGCCAATTTGTGATAGCCATCTATAGTATATTCACTTATGAGCCCGCTCTTTGGATGAAAGCTCATTGAAACGTTTCGTAAGTTATTGAAAAGAATGTTTTCTTCACGAAAACTTGATTTCAAGAAGGTAACGTTGCCCGCTGGGTCAGTGATCGTTTCTATGTTTAATACCCCTGATAATGATTTTTCAACTAGTATATATGCTTTAAGCTTGTAACCTTCATCTGAAACTGTCTCTTTAATAGAATATGCATCAATCAAGACCGGCTTGTTAATATCGTGTTCTCTGAAAACCTTTAATTCCCTTTCCCACTGACTGCTATCCAGCCCGGTCAATGACTGATTTTCAGTACTTTCATCTACTTTTAGTGTTTTGACCAGTTGTGCCTGGTGCGTTTGTAGTGAGGAAACTTGTTGGCTAATCAGTCCTTGAAGGTCAAAGTATTTATCTATGGTTACCTGTTGGTCTCTTGTACATTGTATGGTCAACAGGCTGCACAATATGATAGTGGTTATCATATTTATTCTATACTTCAAAATGCTGCTCATTTATAACAAACTTTCTCCGGTCATTTCAATTGGTACCGCTAATCCCATCAAATTTAGAATAGTTGGTGCGAGGTCTCCTAACTTTCCATCTTTTATGGGACGATTATAGGTATTATCAATCAATATACAAGGCACGAAATTAGTGGTATGGGCAGTATTTGGGGATCCATCTTCATTAATCATATAATCCGAGTTGCCATGATCTGCCATAATCAACACTGTATAATTCTGTAGCAACGCTACTTCAACTACTTCTTTTGTATATGCATCTACCACCTCGCAAGCTTTTACAGCTGCTTCGAATACTCCTGTATGCCCCACCATATCTGGATTTGCGAAATTAAGACAGATGAAATCGGCACTTTTAGACTTTAATTCAGGAATAATTGAATCCTTGATTTCAGCGGCACTCATTTCTGGCTGTAAATCATAGGTAGCTACTTTCGGTGAAGGACATAAAATTCGCTTCTCTCCTTCGAAAGGTTCTTCCCGACCACCTGAAAAGAAAAATGTGACATGTGGGTATTTCTCCGTTTCAGCAATCCTGATTTGTTTGCGACCCTGGTCACTTATCACTTCACCTAATGTACGCTCAAGGTTGTCCTTTTCAAAAATTACCTTTATGTTTTTAAATTTTTTGTCATAGTTGGTAAGGGTAATATAATTGAGGTCCAATGCAGACATGCCAAATTCTGGAAAATCCTTTTGCGTGAGTGCCTGAGTAATTTGCCTGCCTCTATCCGTTCTAAAATTAAAACATACTACAGTATCTCCTTCTTCAATCAATCCCAGTGGTTCATTCTTATGGTTCACCGCTATTATTGGTTCGATAAATTCGTCGGTTATTCCAGCCTCATAAGACCGTCCAATGGCCTCAATCACATTGTTTGCATACAACCCTTTCCCGTGAACCAGAGCGTCGTAGGCCTTGCGTACCCGCTCCCAACGCCGATCCCTGTCCATGGCAAAATATCTTCCTATAACTGATGCCAGTACTCCTCCTTTGTTGTTAAAAAACTTCTGCAGTTCAGTTAAGTATTTGATGCCGCTATTTGGGTCTGTATCCCTGCCATCGGTGAAAGCATGGAGCCGTAATTGATCTGAAAGACCATTTTTCTGGGCAAGTTCGCATAGACTCTTTATATGATCAATATGAGAATGTACCCCACCATCAGACACCAAGCCCATAAAGTGCAGCTTCTTACCTGACTTTTTGACATTATCAAAGGCAGCTTGTAAAGTTGAGTTTTTACTTAAAGAGCCATCTTCTACGGCTTTGTTGATCCTTACCAAATCCTGGTAGACTATTCGACCTGCACCTATATTCATATGACCAACTTCCGAATTGCCCATTTGGCCTACTGGCAACCCAACTGCTAAACCACTGGCTTTTAGTCTGCTATGCGGGTATTTATTCCAAGATTGATCCATAAATGGCGTGTGAGCGCTATTTATGGCGGAGACTTCAGGTTTAGTAGCTATACCCCATCCATCCAGTATTATCAACATTACTTTTTTGTTCATGGCGCAAATATAAATATTCAAAGCTAGGTTTGTAAGTGATATCAGATTGTATTAATTTAATTTCCTGCGCACTACCGGTTAACTTTGCTCCAAGTACATTTGGCACAATTTTGGAGATGTTAAAGTGCAAATCTAAAGAAACATGTATAAGAACAGGGCGGGAGATTATTTGAGACTAATTCTGGTAGTAGCAGCTATGGCTTTTCAGCAAGCTGCCTGGGGCCAAAGCGAAGTAATTAACAATGTACGTTCAGCTATTAAAGCCGGCAGCTCCAAGGAATTATCAAAATACCTGGGAGATATGATTTCCCTGGAAATTGATGGTGTACAATCAAATTATAGCAAAACCCAGGCAGAGTATGTATTGAAGGATTTTTTTAAAAAATACCACCCTAATGATTTTCAGTACGTACACCAAGGTGCTTCAGAAGGTGGATTAAAATATGCCATTGGTCGATACAGCTACGATGGCGGATCGTTCAGAGTAGTATTGCGGTCTAAGAAAATGGACGGATCCTATAAGGTTAGCAGCCTGGGGTTCACCAAAGAGTAGTATTTTAAGGACGAAGGACGATGGACGAGGGACGAGGGTGTTAGGGACGATGGACGATGGACAAAGGTTAAGGACGATGGTTGTTTTGCAACAGCCGGCCGGCCGGCATACACTGTGATAGTTGATGGATAAAATATCTTTTTTAACTAAGCAAGCTGTTGCCAGATTTATTGTGTCTGCCTTGATTGAAGACCTAGGAAACGGTGATCACAGTTCAATGGCCTCCATAGATCCAAGTCAACAAGCCTCAGCTCAACTAATTATCAAATCACCGGGAATTTTAGCCGGAGTTGAGTTAGCGGATCAAATCTTTAATACGGTTAATAACTGCCTTAAAGTTGAGTTACTAAAAAAAGACGGTGATTTGGTTTCCCCCGGAGATATTGGTCTTATTGTAAAGGGCAAAGCTCAATCTATCCTTGCCGCAGAAAGATTGGTTCTAAATTGTATGCAGCGAATGAGCGGGATTGCCACCTATACAAGATACTTGACCTCACTGATTTCAGATACCTCAGCTAAACTCCTGGACACCAGAAAGACTACACCGAATTTCAGACTTCCTGAAAAATGGGCGGTAGCTATAGGTGGGGGACAAAATCATCGGTTTGGTTTATTCGACATGATCATGCTAAAGGATAATCATATTGATTTTGCCGGAGGGATTGGTGAAGCCATAGAGGCGACAAAACAGTACCTGGATCATAATAAGCTGGAACTAAAAATTGAGGTAGAAACCCGTACCCTAAAGGAGGTTCAGGAGGTGTTGGATAGTGGCGGTATCGATCGGATCATGTTGGATAATATGAGTTTGGCCGATTTGAGTAAGGCAGTATTGATGATCAACGGTCACTGCGAAACGGAAGCATCCGGTAGTATTACCGAACAAACTATTGCCAAGGTTGCCGCTACCGGTGTAGATTATATCTCTGTAGGAGCCCTTACCCACTCTGTCAATAGCATGGACATCAGCCTTAAAGCTATAATTTCATAAGTCTAAATACTTCGGACTTATTGTGCCTCCACTATTTTTTCATACTATATTTGAAGCCCAATATTGAAACCTGTCATATGATCGTCAAGACTAAAAAATACAAACTGGAAACAGGCACTTACATTAAACTTGGATTACAAAATATAATTAAAGAACAATGGTGGGTATCGCTGATATACCTTGCCATATGTGCTATGTATTTTGTGATTCCCTCCTATTGGTGGATTATTGGGGGGTCAATTGCATTGGTTTTATATATTTTGTTTTGGGTGATTCAATTTGCAGGCATTCCACAACTTGAACAGAATAAAGTACTTTTTGAAAAGCTGGGTTACGAAATTGATAGTCGGCAAATTATGGTCAAAGTTAGCAGTAAGCAAGGCATGCCAATTACCTGGGACATGATTAAAAGAGCTGTTATAACTAAGAATCATTTTGTTTTAGTGGTTTCAAAAGCGCAATTAATTCATCTGCCCTTCCGTATATTTAATAATGACAATCAGATAAAGTTTGTTGAAACCATTCTTAAGAGAAAAGGGCTAATCAAGTAGTCACTACCAAGTCTATTGCATAACCCGGATTTAACTTTATGTCGTACCAGGAAAAGGATGTGATAAAAGAGGCCAAAACCAAGGCTGCACGTTATTGTTCTTATAGAGAAAGGGCTCCCTTTGAGGTGATTCAAAAGCTTCGAGACTACGGACTGACCGAAGAGGAGAACAAGCAAATTCTTGAGGAATTGACCACTGCCGGTTTCCTTGATGAGCACAGGTTTGCCCTTTCGTTGGCAAATGGAAAGCTACGTCAAAATAAATGGGGCAAAGTCAAAATAAGAATAAAATTAGAACAGTATAAAATCGACTCCAACTACATTGATTCGGCGTTGGAGGCCATACCAAAAGATTACTACCAGAATACATTACAAAAGCTGGTAGACAATAAATTACAGTCGTTGCGAATAACCGACCCGTTGTTGAGAAAACATAAGGTTGCCCAGTTTGTTTTATCCAAAGGTTTTGAACCTGAACTTATCTGGAATCTGTTAAGAGATATGGATAAGCTCGAGTTTCAAATCCCGGATAATAAATCTTAGATCATTTCTTTGAGTTAGGAGGCAGCTCAGTTACCCGTAGATTCCGAAAATGAATTTCAGCTCCTTCAGATTCCAGGCATATATGCCCTTTCTTTTGGCTCGACTTGCTAATACCGTTTACAAAGGTGCCGTTTACTGATAGTTTTATTACTCCATCCACACAAACCACATCATAGGTATTCCATTCACCGAGTGGTTTACAGAGATTTTCAATTGATTTACTTCTTACCCCTCTAGGATTATCAGGTACAATCTCCACACCTCCTACTCCGAAGAGCTCTCCGTGTACATAGGCTTCCGGAGGTTTCTTACCGTCCCTGGTATTTAAACTGACCCATCCCAATTCCAGCATCTGCACTTCAACTCCGTCAGGCAACCTGTTTTCACCCGGTACGGCCTGACTCCAAACGAACGTTCCCGAGTTTCCTCCAGGCTCCATATGTTTCCATTCAACATGAAGAATAAAGTTTTCATATTGCTTTTCCGACCTAACCACACCAATTGGATCTCCAAAGCACACCACTCCTTCTTCATTTTTGGCCCAGGTCTCTTCTGTGGTATTAACATTGATCCATTTAATCATTCGACGGTCAGCATCTTCATTAGACATCAGATCCGTCCAAGTTGTCTCTTCTCCAAACTCAAATTCAAAATCCTCATCCTGACCCAGAAAGGTAATCGGAAGCATTGTTATTACCACGAAAATAATTGAACGGCGCACATTTAAAATCATAAGTAACACGTCTTTTTAAAGTACCTGAGTGATTCCCGGAACTGCTATCTCTCCATTGGGCCATTTCAGTTCCCAACTATATTCATCAATAGACGGACCTATTACCTTATTTGAGTTTATGGCCTCCTCCCATGAAATGGTTTGCCCGCTATAAGCTACCATTCTGGTTATGATGCCCATCATGGTGGTATTGGCCATCCACTCTCCATCATTTGTGGGCTTGCCATTTCGAATGGAAGCGAACAATTCATCGTGTTCTGTTTGAAACATATTGTTTTTCTCTCCCTGATATACCCAGTCAGTGCCTGTAGAAATTCGATGCTTGCTGCCCGGATCAATATTTGCTGTCCCTTTGGTGCCCACAATACCCAATATACTCTTTGATGAACAACCATTGTATTGCCTACCAAAATGATAACCTCTGGCTCCATCTTCGTATTCGAATTCAACTGCCATATGGTCGTAAATATTACCATATTTCTCATCTACTCTTACCTGTCTTCCTCCTATCCCTACCGCGTTTACTGGAGTTCGGTTTCCCATGGCCCAGGCCATCAGATCGAGATTATGCACATGCATTTCCACTATGAAATCCCCTGACAGCCAATGGTAGTAGTACCAGTTACGTAATTGGTACTCCATCTGGCTCCATTGAGGTTGACGGGGTTTGTACCATAGTTCGCCTCCGTACCGGGTGGAATTCATTGATTGTATTTGTCCTATATCTCCGTCCAAAATTTTGCCAATAAAGGCCCTTTTAGCGTTATCGTATCGCAAACAGTAGCCTGAAGTCAATGACAACCCCTTTTCTTTGGCTTTTTTAGCAGCAGCCAGTACTTTTCTTACTCCGGGAGCATCAACTGCCATGGGCTTCTCAGCAAAGACATGCTTCCCCGCATCAATCACTGCTGTCAGGTGATCTGGTCTGAACGATGGTGGTGTTGCCAAAAGCACTACGTCCACATCAGACTCAATTAATTTTTTATAGGCATCAAATCCAATGAACTTATGGTCCTCGTCAATAGCTACCTTATCGGGGTGTATTTCTTTGATGGCATCATATGATGACTTCAACCGGTCAGGAAAAATATCAGCCATGGCTGTCAATACAACATCGGGGTCTGCGCTCAAAGCCTGACTTGCAGC
>QIMC01000369.1 GCA_003232185.1 Flammeovirgaceae bacterium
TAAGCCCTTTCTGTGGTGAACATGGGCGCTTCATCCGGCATCTTTACTCCGAACCTTTTAGCATCATAGGCTGTCCAGCGTGGAGTGGGAATTTCAATTACTCTGGCATAGTAAAAAGCCCGGAGGTTAGGATCAAAATCAGGATCGGACCAAGTAGTAATCAATTCCGCATCTCCAATTGAATTTGTCCAGGTTGCATTTGAAACGTCCACCGTATTCCCCACATTGGGAAGGGTTCCTTTGTTGTTCATTTTACGATTTTCGGCATCACCCCAAACCACATTGTACACTTTTTCATGGGTTTCCCCTGAATCATCCAACCAGCCTTTGATAATTTGAATCCGGTCCAAATTTCCACTATAGGGGTCTTTGATGGCTCCTACCAAGAAACTGGGAGATTTGCCTGTGGGGGCATTGGTCAAGTCCCCGCCCATGGGCACCCCTTTAGTATAGCCAATGGCCGCAGGAAGTCTATTATTGGCATCTGCTTCCACAAAATCCCATCCTCCAAAGAACCTGACAATCATTCTTGGGCCAGTTGTACCATACACTTCTTTGCGAATCATGGCATCAAAAAGGGCTTTTCTGGTATTTTCTGTGGCCCAGACACCTGCATAGCCGGAGGCAATCAGTTCCCAGTCAAATACTGTGGCATCCCCGAACTTGGCCACAAATCCTGTTGAACGATGCCCACTTGGTTCATTTCCAGAATGTTTTCCAAAGAAATTTTCTTCTTCGGCGGTAGCTAAACTTGTATGAGAGTCTGTAGAACCGATCATGCCGAATTTGTATGGGTTAGTTCCTAGCTGCTGCTCTAATTTCAGCCCATTTTTTAAAGCTTCCCTGGCATATTCGTACTGCAACATTTTATCGGTCTTAGCTACACTCAGATTCAAATTGCCTTTTTCCCAGGTTTCATAGTCCGCAAATTCATCGTTTGGAGAAAGAAATGGGTGGGTTTCACCATCACCTTTTATCTGAGTGGCTTCGTACATGGGTTCCCAACGAGCTCTGGTTTGAGCGTATGATGCGGATAGAGGCTGTCCGGTAGCCGGATTGGTCTCTACCGGAAACATGATACCATTGGATAAGTTACCATTATGAGCCAGTGCAAGTACTCTTCCACCAGTGGTTTCCTGGTAATTTTGCATCCATTTCCAAAGATCTTCCGGATTAACACTTTCGGCGGTGGTATACGGCAAAACCTGTCTGGCCTTTTCTCCCCCGTCCCGGTAAAGCACGTTTCGATGTAAATTGTTTCCACCTTCATTAGAAGTCCATTCATATCCTATCATTGCTGTAAAATTTCCAGGGTCATTGAATCGCTCAGCAATCTCTATATATTCCTCCCACATGGTTCTGATAAATTGTTCATCCTGCATCACTTCCGGGATGGTATTAGCCGAAATAGCATTGATAATGTCCATAGTTGCCAACAGGGCGGCTTCGCCTCCTTTATTGATCCGATTATGCCAGTCTTTAACGGTTGGGTCCTTTAAAAGATTTACGTTTCCGGCAACAATCTCGTTCATAGTTCCAAAGCCATCAGAATGATCAGCCACCACCAGCCAATCCAAGGGGCGAGAGAGCTTAACCGCCTCACCATGGCTGGCTGTCACCTCTTCTCCCCTTGCCAACCTATAGGCCTGTTCAGGTCCTAAAATATTTCCAAATGCACGGGCATCCAGGGAATTGCTGGTGTGTACATGCGTATCTCCCCAATATACCGTGGTTGGGAAATTTCTACCTGCGTATGGAGAGAAACCCCTCTTTTTAAAAAGATTGGCTGCCTGGTCATTTGATAATTGCATTTCTCCTACCTGGTGTTCCTGTGCAATTAATCCTGTCGAACAAATGAATACTAGTAAACAAATGGTTGACTTAATTTTTTTATTCATACTCATGGCTATAAGATCAAATTGTTATTCGTATAATAAAGTTTTAGTTAATTCTATGGGGTATACCAAATAGGAGAAGTATAAGCCCTGTCCTGGGTGATCATATCAACTTCGTCCCCCACCTTTACATCAAAATATTTAGCATCGTATGACGTCCATCGTGGAGTTGGAATCTCCAGTACCCTGACATAGTAAAAGGCCCGCTGCCCGGCGTCAAAATCAGGGTCTGTCCAAACCGTAATCAATTCAGGTGCGCCAATAGTATTGGTCCAGGTAGCATTTTCCACATCCACAGTATTGCCTACGGCTGGTAATTTTCCGTCTTTTCCGGGCTTCCTGTCTCCTCCCCAGGCCACATCATATACTTTCTCCTGGGTATTTCCACTATTGTCCTGCCAGCCTTTGATGATCTGGATTCTATCCAAATTACCACCAAGGGCATCCTTCTGGGCCGCTACCAGAAAAGAAGGCGCTTTTCCTGACGGG
The DNA here is from genome assembly GCA_003232185.1 of Flammeovirgaceae bacterium. Taxonomy (GTDB): domain Bacteria; phylum Bacteroidota; class Bacteroidia; order Cytophagales; family Cyclobacteriaceae; genus SZUA-3. The sequence goes on from QIMC01000369.1 coordinate 2,385, forward strand.
GCGTTGGTTAGATCTCCCCCCATCGGAACCCCTTTCATATATCCAATGTCTGCAGGCAACCGATTGTTTGCATCTTCCTCAGTAAAGTCCCAGCCTCCAAAGAAACGTACCAGCATTCTGGAACCGGTGGTTGCGTAAACTTCTCGGCGCTCCATGGCATCGAACAGGGCCTCCCTGGTATTTTCTCTGGCCCACACCGCCGCTAAGCCTGAGGCCACCATCTGCCAACCCATGATTACCCCTTTATCAGTTTTCATAAAAGGGTGCATCATACGCTCGGCACTTGGTTCAGCTCCTGAATGTTTTCCAAAAAAGTTGTCTTCCTGAGTAGTGGCCAGTGAAGTGTGGCTATCGGTAGAACCGATCATTCCAAATTTATAAGGATTAATTCCCATTTTTCCTTCAATAATCAACCCGCGTTTTAGCGCTTCACGGGCATATTCTCCCGCAAGCATATCGTTGGTTTTAGCTTCTGATACATCCAGATTGCCAATATCCCAGGTCTCATAATTTGCAAATTCGTCATTTGGCGATAGAAATGAATGAGTCTCTCCATCACCTTTTATCTGGGTTGCCTCATACAACGGTTCCCATCTACTTCGCTGCTGCACATAGGCTTTGTCCAGCGGTTTGCCATCATATTGTGCTTCCAGAGGAAACATGATACCATTGGACAAATTACCGTTGTGCGCAATTGCCAGAACATCTCCACCGGTTTCACTTTCAAAATGCTCTAACCATTTCCACAAGTCTCTTGGATTGGTACTGCCGGTTGGAGGTATGGTAGTGTATGGAACCATTTGTATGGCTTTGCCCCCACCATCCCGGTAAACTACCACCCGATGCATATTCGCTCCTTTCACCAGAGAAGTCCATTCGTAACCTATAAATGCAGTGAAAGTTCCTGGTTCATTAAACTGTTCAGCGGCTTTTACAGTTTTCGTCCAGGAATCCTTATAAGGTTTGCTGTCAGGAGTATAAACCAGTGCTTCTGGAAACTCTCCCTGGGAGAATTTTCCTATCAATTCAAGGGCCACTCCCACTCCTTCGCCGGCCATAACCCTATTGTACCAGTCCTTTCCTGTGGGGTCAGATAAAATATGAGGGGCCCCCGCCAATAGATCGGGAAAGAAGCCCATATTATCAGAATGATCAGCTATTACCAGAAAATCAAGAGGCTTGGACAAACGGATTTTCATTTTATTGGAAGTAGTAATTTCCTCACCCTTGGCAAACCGGTAGGCTTCCTCCAGACCCAGGCGGTTACCAAATGCCCCTGCATCCATTGAAATATCGGTATGCAAATGGGTATCCCCCCAATATACTGTAGCGGGAAAATTTCGCCCGGCATAGGGAGAATAGCTTTTTTCATTAACTGACTTAGAAATGTCTCCTTCGTCAGTAGGAACCTGAGCGTATGCCTGAGGGGCCAGGAAATAAAAGGAAAGGGATAGTGCAAATACTGAAAGTTGTGATATGGATTTCATAATCGTTTGCTACAATACGAGAAAATTTTTGGAAATATAGCTAAATTCTAGAAACAGCCAACTACTTCTCCCCATAGATCAAAATTATACTGGTATTCCGAGTAGTCTCATGTGGAGATTGCTCATCTAGCAGCTTCTACTGAAGAAACTTATCAATCTCTCCCCAATACATTTCTGCATCTACTTCCTGCAAGTCGTTGTGCCTTCCCCCTTCTATGGTCACCATATGTTTATCTCCATTATATGCCTGGAATAACCTTTCTCCCATATGATAGGGAACCACTTCGTCTCTGTCTCCATGAATAATGAGGATCCTGGAATGGATGTTGTTGATTTTTTCCAGTGAGTTATAAGAGTTGCCTGCCACAAATTTCAAAAACCCGAGTCCCATGGCAGATGCCATTTCCTTTCCTGAGGTCAACGGGGTGATCAAAATCACGTTTTTGAAGTTTCTGTGCCCTGAAATATGAATGGCCACTGCACTGCCCAGGGAGCGGCCAAAGATTGAGATTTTATTTTCTGCATATCCCAAACTGTCCATTGCAAATCTGACCGCCGATTCACCATCGACATAAATACCTTTCTCACTGGGCTTTCCGGAACTCTTCGAGTATCCTCGGTAACTAACCAACAGCACATCTTGATCCATATCAAATAACTTTATGGCAGAGTCAAACCGATGATATAGATTTCCGGCGTTTCCGTGGAAATAAATGATCAATGGATTTTTGTTGTTTTTATCATGTAAAAACAGGAAGGACTGAATGGTTTCTCCGTCAGAAGTTTCAATCCAGTGTTCAGTAGCATAAGACGGAATATCTTTCTCGTAAATGGTACTGGTTCTGTCCGGAAAAAACGTCAGTTTATCCTTCATTCCGCAGCTTGATAAGGTTAATAATAGTATGCCATAGGTTATTAATCTTTCGCCCCTGTCCCTAACTTTCATAAGCCCAATTCCCATTCACCATGGTACGCTGGATTTTTATATCAATGATAGTACTAGGATCTACCTGAGTGGGGTCCTTCTCCAGTACTACTAAATCGGCTAGTTTGCCAGCTTCCAGTGAACCCTTAATGTTTTCTTCAAAGGAAGCATAAGCACCATTGATGGTGCCTACTTTGATGGCTTCTTCTACTGATATTCTCTGGCTTGGGCCCCAGGTGTTTCCTGACATGTCCGTGCGCGTTACTGACGATTGAATGGCCATCATGGGCTCAAATGGACCTGGGGGATAATCGGAGGTTTGGGTTACATTGATACCGGCATCAAGAAAACTTCTGACAGCAAACATGCTTTCCAAACGCTTTTTTCCATAGTTCACCATTTTTTCACCGTGAAAATAAACATAGGTTGAGAAAGGGTTAGGAATAACATTGAGTTGTTTCATCCGACGTAAAATGTCATCATTAATTAGTGTGCAATGTTCCAACCGAAATCTGGGGTCATCTCTGGGGTGTTCTTTTTGAATTTTTTCGAAAACATTTAACGACTTGTCAATTCCTACATCCCCGTTGGCATGAATGTCAATTTGCCAGTTGGCCTTATGGGCTTTGATTGCATAACCATACAATTCATCTTCGTCCATTACAATAATACCGTAGTCATCAGGTCGCCCTATATAAGGTTCTGAAAATCTGGCGGTACGTTCGGAAATAGACCCATCGCAAGTAAGCTTCACTCCACCAACCCGAACCCAGGCATCACCATCACCGGTTTTGACCCCTTGCTCAATCAATTTATCCAGATGATGATAGGTCATCATGCAATAAATTCTCGTCGACAATTCACCGGCGGCAAAAGCATCGCGATAAGCAATCAGGTCATCTGGCTCTCCCATGGCATCGGTTACTGAAGTAATTCCTGATTTAGACATCATTTCAGTAATTAGTTTCACTCCTTGCTGATTGTCTGTTGCTGTAAAATTATTAGGTATGAGATTTGTCACAAGTTCGACGGCGTTTTCCTTTAAAAGGCCCGTCGGTTCGCCATTTTCATCTCGTTCTATCTGCCCACCTTTGGGGTCGGGCGTGTTTCGATCGATTTTGGCCAACTGAAGTGCCATTGAATTAGCATAGAAGGTATGACCTCCACGGTGCTCGATACCCACAGGATGTTCAGCCGTTACCTCATCCAGATCATACCGGTTGATGTATCTGCCTTCGGCGGTTTTGGTATCATCATACTTAAAACCTGATATCCATTCACCCGGCGAGGTAGCAGCAATTTGTTTTTTCAATGCCTCCTGAATGGCTTTGATAGATCTCAGATCACAATCGACATTTCGCAGATGCCGCCTTCCTGAATAGGCGGGATGGGTATGTGCATCAATAAAACCCGGCGTAATGGTATTTCCACCTATATTAATTTTAGTGGTCGATGAACCTGCCAAATGCAAAATATCTGCATCTTCGCCTACAGCTACAATCTTTCCAGCGGTCAACGCTATTGCCTGCGCCTTAGGTTGGTTTGGATTAGAAGTGAAGATGTTAGCATTATGGAGTATTATATCAGGGGCCGATTGATGGGAACATGAGTTAAGCATCATTAGTCCCATAGATCCTAGGCTAAGAGTGCTGCTGAATTGTCGCCTTGAAAATGTTTTCATAAATTAATTTAATCCTCCTTCGCGTTCGCTTGCGTCAACGCCGAAGTCGGCTACGACGAAGCTCGGCGGACGAGAAGATTGGGTTTAATTCCCTGACGCTTTGCGTCAAAATATTAAAATAAATTCAACTTAATACCTCGCATGCTCTGCGTCGAGGTAGTTTATTAATCTTTAATGAGGACAATATAAAAGTTGCGGCGAAACCTTTTTACTAGTAACTCTGACAACAGCCAACTACTTCTCCCCATAAATAAGGATACCGCTGGCGTCAATTGCAGTCTCATTTGGGTAGTTTTGTCGAATACTATTAATTACTTCGGTTTTTATCTTTTGCACGGTTTCATGGTCTGCCGTGCTTAAGGCACCCACGAAAGGAGCTGCTATTTCTGTCATGGAATTCCAATATTCTTCGGCACTTGATAACATCATTTTTCCGGGCACTTCCTTTTCCTGGATATTTTTTAAACCTGCCTGGCTGAATAAATCGGACATCAATCCGGCCTGAGCACACCTGAACATCCCGGGAGCCCCTTCTGGAGGAACTGGCAGGTCGATATATTTCTTAATAATCTGACTAATACAAGTGACCCAGAAGTTTTTCTCCGGAACACCCCAGACAGTGACAGCAAGTCTTCCTCCCGGTTTTAAAACCCGGGCCATCTCCGAAGCTGCCAGCTGTATATCAGGAAAAAACATGAACCCCAATCGACAGCTTACCGCATCAAATGTGCTATCGGGAAATGGAAGTTCACAGGCATCAGCTACTTGAGTTTCCAGATTATTTATTCCTCCGGCCTCTGCCTTATCTTTGGCCACCTGTAACATGCCTTCCGACAAATCCGTCAATATTATTTTTCCATCAGTCAACATTGGAGCCAAAGACATTCCGGGTTCTCCGGTACCTGCCGCTATATCCAACACCATATCATTGCCTGAGGGCTTCAGATAACTTATGATGGCATCGCCATGAGGCTTGAGGAAACTCATGGTCAGTTCATCCCATTTCTTCCAACCGGGAGAAAATTTATCCCATGATTCCTTCTGGGCATTGCGAATGGTTTCAAGTTCGATATTCATTATAATTTATGTGGGAGTTTAAGTTTATGCTAATTGATATTTGAGCAACTTTCCGGTCATCCGAATCTGTCTCAATGTTTACTATTGGATGGTCTTATTTTCTAAAAAATCCGCGTGAATATTCCCTTGATTGGAGTTTGATTCAAGTTTTTTCCAGATCTTAAAACAAATATCTATATCGCCATCCTGATCAACATCACCAAACAAAGCATCATGCCCACCCAGGTTTTGATCAAACACTACTCTTTCTTTGAAAGCTCCACCTTTCCCATCCAGGTTTTCCCATAAGTATCCCCTTGAGGTCTGACCTAGTGGTAATATTTTATTATCTTCCTGTTCCACAGAAAATATATCCAGATCACCATCATTATCAAAATCTGCTACTGCCAGAGAATGCAATGACCCCCGTCGACCGCCGGAATTGAGTGGCAATAAATGTACTTTAAACTCCGGATTGTTTCCACCGGAACTTTCCAACCATGCTCCCCTTGAGTCTACCTGGTCGCCAGACATAATGATAATATCGTTGTCACCATCCCCTTCCATATCCATGATCCAGCTTCGGCATGACAGTCCCCAATAACCCACGCTGCCAAACGGGAGAAATTTTCTCACCCACCTTTTTCCATTATCCTGGTTTTGATACCACCTGCCTGGCATAACAATATCGTTATCACCATCCTGATCCAAATCCCCTACACCTCCAGGAAAGAACCCTGCGTGAATGTCATCCAGTGAGTCAACAATATCGAGGGTGACGGTAGTCCTTGGCCAATTGGCATCCTGATGAGGGTTATCTGGTATCTTGTACCAAAAACAACCCTCCCGATCGCCAAGAACCAGGATATCCTCTATTGAGTCACCGTCCAGGTCTTTAACTACAATATCGTGTATTTCCGTGGTAATTGTAGAGTCATATTGGTACCTGATAAACGGCTCTTCCTTGGGGTTCTGAGAGTTTTTAAACCAATAGCCTCCAGCCACCAGATCTATCCACCCGTCCCCGTCAACATCATGGGCCACTCCTCCTAATTGAGCACTTGGAATTTCTGCCAAAACATGTCTTTCCCAATTGTCAGCATCAATAAACTCGAACCAAAATACTTTGTCAGTGGTGATGGAAAAAGCGAAATCAAGATCCCCATCGTTGTCAAAATCAGCAAGCGCTGGGGTACCGTAGCGGGAATTCAATTTGTCAGGAAGGTTATTGGTAATAAAATGATGTTCAAAAAGCGTTTGGTCCACCTCTGGAATACTTTTTTCACTGTCTGAGCATCCCATAAAAATATATAAGCAGGCCAAAAGAATAAAATGCCTTATATCATTGAATAATTTCATATTTTACTAAAACAAATTATTTTGCAAAAGCAAAAGACCTCCGTCTAGTCTCTGGAGGCTAAACCAGAGCTGTCGCAGGGTGGGTGGCCAAATTGGCTATATTCTGAACAATTAAAAAGTGAAAGTATAAATTTAAAACTAAATATAAACAACATGAATGAACCTAGACAAGCTGGTGATAACCCAACGATCATTGAACTGGAAAAAGGAAAAACATACGCATGGTGTGCTTGTGGAAATTCAAATAATCAACCGTATTGTGACGGTTCTCATAAAGGAACGGATTTTACTCCGGTTGTCTTTAAAGCAGATGGTGGAAAAGTTGCCTTGTGCATGTGTAAGAAAACCAATGGATCTCCATTTTGTGATGGCACACATGCCAGTTTATAGATTATGAACTGAGTAGTCAAAAATGCACCCACTGTCATGAAAGAGGCTAGTGTCAAGTCAAGGCTAAACCTACGGATAATCCAGGGTAGATTTTGGGTCATTTAACCTTTGACTTGACACTCAAAATAGATTCTCCATGAAAAATAAAATACGCAATAAGAATTCGACACATGTTATTAATTACCTTAATGAACATCTATTAGTAACTGTAGACCCCAGTGAAACGATCCTTAGTGCATCCCTCAAAGAACATATCAATCACACGCATGTCTGTGGTGGCAATGCGATGTGTTCTTCGTGTCGGGTAATTATAGAAAAGGGTTTAGAAAACTGTGTTCCAAGAAATGAAAAGGAAATCATTGTGGCTAAAAAGTTAGGTTTCAGCCCTGAGTTAAGGCTGGCGTGCCAAACGACCTTGCTCGGTGACGTTACCCTTACCAAACCTGTGCTAGATGCAATAGACATTGAAATTGCAAGTCTAATCATCTCTGAAAGTGGAGGAAACAGGATTGGGGAAGAAAAGGAACTGACTATACTTTTTGCAGATATTGAGGGGTACACGTCTTTTACCGAGTCTGTTCCGGCATATGACCTTGTGCATATACTTAACCGTTACTACTATTTATTTGGAAAAATTATCAAGAAGAAAAACGGGCAAATTATCGATTATTACGGAGATGGCCTGCTGGCGGTATTTGGGCTAAATTCCAAGAAAAAAATGGAATTTGATTGTGTTTCAGCCGGTATATTAATGATGCAGGAACTTGAATCGTTCAATGACTATCTACACAAATTTTTAAATCATAGATTTAAGATCAGGGTCGGTATTCATACCGGAAAAGTTATTGTTGGAAATATAGGTTTTAAAGGTATGCGGAAATTAGCTGTAATAGGCGATGCTGTTAATTTTGCAAGTCGTATAGACGATATCAACAAAGAACTAAATACTAGCTTTCTTGTTTCAAAAAACACTTATGAGAAAGTAGCACATGAGTTTTCCTTTGGAAATATGTATGAGGTAGAAATCAAAGGAAAAAAAGGAAGGCATCAACTTTATGAATTAGAACTCTTTGGTGCAAGATGAATAATGTTTCTGCTTCGCTATCTGGACTTCTCTGTCTCGCATTATTTAAACCCGGATTATGCACTAGAAATCTATTCCGAGCCATAACTGACTACGCCAAAGGCGTCCCGTTGGGGCAATATAGGCCCTTACTCGACTTTCCCTACTCACCATAGCGGTGCTATGTTTCCGTTGCAAAAACCTGTGTGAGTGTCTATTTTGCAGCCATTTAAGACTCTCATTACGAAGTCTAATGCATAATTCGAGTTAAATTCATTCATTTTCGATCATTCCTATCAACAAATCCACCCCTTTCTTCACAAATACCGGATCCTCTACATATTCCTCACAGTCTACAACCTCGATAGTATCAGGAAGATGTTCAATTAAGTGACTAAAAAATGCATCATCCGATTCTTTATCATAGAGGCTGGCCCCTTCTTTTGAGTACCGTCCCACACCTCCCCTGGGTATCATGAAATAGGCATTTCCTTTGGTGTGTTTCAGCCGTTTGCAGATGTCTGCTGCTACCCGAACAATCTCTCCAGCGGTCAGGCGTGGAACAAAAACTACCGGACTATGAAAAACATAGTCATGATCTTTGTATTGGTCAGGTACTTTATTTGGAGGCACCAATATACCCAAGTGTTCAGCCCCTCCTGGACATAGTACCTGTGGTATTCCCAGTTTACCCGCAACGGTCAATCGTTCCGGTCCACCCGCTCGAAGTACCGACCACACATCATCGGCAATTTCTCCCATGGCATAATCAAACACCGCCCCTATAATCCCTTCCTTCATCATCTGTTCCATGGCTCTTCCACCAGATCCTACCGCATGAAAGACAATTACTTCATAACCTCTTTCTTCGATGAGTTGAATGGCGTGCATCGCGCCGTTGGTAAGCACCCCTAAATTGGACATCCCGATCAATGGTTTGTCACCTTTCTCCATGGAGAATTTAGTATCAACTTCGGCCATCCCACAGGCAGCAGCAGCAGCATTGGCCAATACCTTCCTGGTAAATGGGTTCAGTTTCAAAATATCACTGACCGAGAACATCATGGTGATGTCCTTTATGCCAACAAATCCGGAAGTATCTCCGGAAGCAATAGTGGAGACCATGATCTTTGGCAAACCGTAGGGCAAAGCCTGCATAATATCGCAACAGCTGGAAGTCCCCTGGGTGCCACCCAAACCCAATACTGCATGAACTTCGTCAGCGGCAATTTTATCAAGTAGAATATTGATACAACCCTTGACCATAACCGGTCCGGCTTCTTCCCTGGTAGGGTTTTTTAGTAAATCCTGAAGTGACGAACCGCCTGCTACGGCAATCTTTTCTCTGGTAATGGAAGCTTTGGCTCTGGGTTTGTCCACTACCCCAATGTCCATCAGTAAAGCCTGATGACCCCGTTTTTCGATCCGTTCTATTAAGTAGTCAGCCTCCTGGTACTTAGTGTCCAGGGTAATAAGAAGGGCTATAGTTTTGGTCATGTTGAAGGGGATATGTTAATTTTTCTGAAATCGCAAATCAGCAAACTCCCTGGCTGCCTGGTATACTGCTTTCTCAATGGGCAACCGCTCAGTAGAAGACCCTGTCCAGATGCCTTCACAGCTAGTATTATTGAGCATAAATTGAGCATCTTCAGGTGTCTCCAGTGCTGCTCCATGTGCAATCAACATGATATCAGGTTTGATTTTCCTTAGTTCTTTATTGGCTTCTTCGGTCCGGGCAGCAGTCTGTTCTATGGTTTCTCCGGAGTCATAACCTTTTAACCCTCCTTTGGTAGTTCCGGCATGATAACAAAATACATCAGGCTGCGCTTCTTCGATGATGCGAACGCTGTCCTCCATAGTAAATGCCAGTCCAATAGAAACCATATCCATTTCCTTGGCTAACTTCAGCATTTCTATCTCATTGTCAAGAGTTATCCCACTCTTGGTCAACACCCGATATATTTCGCTGTCTTTGTCTACGTAACTAATTGACGGTCCGATATTCGACACCGACATCACCCCCATATCCTTACATTGATTTAGCACCATTCTCATGTCTTTTAGCGGATCATTGGCATTAAGACAGGCACATATAAAGGAATCACCTTTTATGGCCGGCATGATATCTTCCCTGGTATAATCAAGGGTCTGTTTATTGGAATCCAAAATTGGCCACATCATCGACATGGTACCCATTCCGTTGGCCCTTAGCCGGGCCCCGGAAAAAGTATTGATGCAGTCAGCTCCGGCTTTTTCCAATAGGCTCGCTACCAATCCGCTGCCCGCACTTGCAATGAGTATGGGGATGCGGTCTTTGACTTTTTTATTGAGTTTGGTCAGGATTTCTGCTCGAGAAGTTCGCTTTACAATCATGTATAGTATCTGTTAAGTTTTGAAATAGTCAGCACTCGGCTAAGCCAAGCGCCAGTATTGTTTTATTCATATCGCTCAGCCAAGCCAAGCGCCAGTATTGTTTTATTCATGTCACTCGGCTAGGCCAAGCGCCAGTATTGCTTTATTCTTGTCGCTCGGCTTAGCCGAGTGACGACTATTAAATCACCCGATCATTCCCGCCATCTATAGGCACCTGTGCCCCGGTCACTTTGGAAAATACCGGTCCCAGCATAGCCACCGCCATATCCGCCACATCTTTTGAAGTCACCTCTACCTTCAGCACATTATTAGTTTTATAAGCTTTCACCGACATGCCATAATGTTTTGCTCTGGCTTTTAATACTTCATCCGTCCAAATACTGGTATCGTAAACTGCATTAGGATGCAGTACATTCACTCGGATGCCGTTTTCACCCAACTCAAGCGCTGCTACTCTTCCCAATTGTGTCAATGCCGCTTTGGCCACTGAATAGGCTGAAGCACCCGGTCCAGGTGCCGGCACATTTTTTGAGCCCATGATCACCACTGCAGAATTAAAACCCAGTGCTAAATAAGGCACGCACATTTGGAGCAGTCGCTGATGACTGGTCACATTGATCTCCATGCTTTTGTCCCACAGTTCTTCTTTCATATCTTCAATTCTGGCGCTTTTAGGAAAAATGCCGGCGTTGCTAATCAGCATATCCAAACCACCAAATTGAACTATAATTTCTTCGATACATCGCAACAGTTGCTTTTCTTTAGTGACATCACATTGCAGTGGCAATACTTCATTCTGGGGAAAAGCCTCAAGTATGGTCGGATTAATGTCCAAAGCAGCAACCACTGCTCCTTGCTTAACCAACTGCTCCACACAGGCTTTTCCAATGCCACTGGCAGCCCCGGTGACTAGTGCGATGCGGCCCTGCATGGGTTTAGCTGCACCAGCCTTCTTGAGCTTATTCTGTTCCAGGCTCCAATATTCCATTTCAAAGAGGTCTTTCTGACCTAATGTTTTCCAACCACCCAATTTTTCCGCCTGAACAATGGCCTTTTTGGTATGCCGGGTTATATCTTCAATAATCCTGACGTGTTTGGAAGTGGGTCCAAAGGAGACGGTTCCCATTTTTGGAATAATGCCCCACCGAGGAGCTGGATCCAGTTTTTGTTCCCCGGAGTTATACTTATCAAAGTACCCACTGTATGAGCTATTAAAGTCAACCAGGTTTTTCTGAGGATCTTTGGTGAAAAATACCGGAGTCCTTTTGGTCCGAATAATATGATCCGGTGTAAGTGGACCCCGATTACTCACACTTTTGATATTGGGCAAACTACTGAACCCTACTGCTGCCAAAGAATGATCCAACTTTGACAACACGGGCATGCCCCACAAATCCGATACTTCCTTTCTTATGCTTGCCAGCAACCTGGCATCAACATGGGCATTTTTTGAGGCTTTTGCTTCTTTTGCTCCTGCTTGCTTAAGATATTTTTCAGCTTGGGATACGATGTCAATCATTTTCTCGTAACTGACTTGCGCATCGTGGTCAAAGGTAAATACCCCATGATTTAACAAGATCATTCCATCCAGGCTTTCCCAATCAATGCCTCGGGTCATTTCAAAAATGGTTTTTGCCAAAATGAAACCCGGCATAACGTAGGGTATAATCAGCATATTTTTCCCGAATATCTCTACGATGCGTGCTTTTCCTTTAGCGGTATTAGTAATTACCACTACTGCATCGGCATGGGTATGATCAACGAATGTATAGGGAATGATGCCATGCAAAATGGCTTCTACTGATGGATTAGGAGCAGCTGGATTGGTCAGTGCCATGCGCTGGTATTTAACCATGTCCATATCACTAAGTGTATCTAACTCAGCCAATTTATACAGTGCACCCAATTTTAATGGGGCAAAACCAGGTGCTTCTATGGTGGCCAAATCCCAACCACTTCCTTTAACATAAAGTATTTCTTCGGTTTCCCCGAAAATATTTTTTTCTTTTATCTTAACTGAAGTATTACCTCCTCCATGCAAAACCAGGTCCTCTTCTGCCCCTAATAGCCTGGAGGTATACACCCGCATTTTTAGCAGGTCTTTGCCACATGCTTTAGCTTCTTTATCATTCCACAAACTTCTCATATTATCATTTATTTTCCTTAACGAATTGTTGAATTTCATTTCTAACCTGCATCCGATGCAAATTGTGCTCAATATAGCGAGAAGTGAGTTTTAGAAGTGAGTTTTCTTAATACTGATCCTTCAATACTTTCAAAGATTTTTTCTGCCATATCATAGGGATGAAGCGGATCGCTTTCGTTTCCCAATACCAGGCAAGGAACATTTATTTTCTTTAATTGTTCGAAATCATTAAATGGCCGATCTCCAACCATATGCCTGATTACCTTGGCAAGTTCTGGTTGTTGTTCCTCAGCAAACACCCCCAGAAGTGATTCAGCTACTGAAGTCAACGAAATATCTTTAAACTCTTTTAGCTGTTTGAACTGATCCTTACCATCAATTTTTGAAATTAATCTTGCTGCCGGAAGCAGGATTTGCAAATTCTCAGGATTCGGTTGGTCCAACCAGGCAGGTCTTACCAGCACCAATGCTTTTACTCTTTCTGGGTGGCGAATGGCAATATTAAGCGATATACCTGAGCCCATAGAAATCCCACCGAACATGGCTTTCTCAATGTTTAACTTATTGAGCAAAGCAATCACCTCATCGGCATATTTATCAAAGCAGGGTTGATAGCCAACGGGAAGGGGAGATAAACCGTGGCCCGGGCAATCCACTGATAAAAGGTGAATTCCTTCCATCCCCCCCAGTAAACCTGTTACCTGGTTTAAATTTGCGGTGAGCCCATGTTGAAAAACCAGTGGAACTCCGTTGCCTTGGGAGAAGTAATTAATCTTTGAAATCATTCGGAATCGCAATAATAAATAAAATTAGCTTATCTATCTCTTTAAAATTTACCTCAGTTCTTTTATTCCTTTGACATTGGAAGACAAATTCATTTTATTGAGCAATTAAATGAATGCAGTTATGAAAATAGGCATGAACCTGCTCTTATGGACCACAGATGTAAACGAGAAATTATATCCACTAATTGAGGATCTCAAAGAGACCGGATTTGAGGGAATAGAGGTACCCATTGGTGATGTGGGCAACAAACGTTACCGTGAGCTTGGTCAAAGATTAAAAGATCTTGAATTGGGATGTACCTGTGTTACCTCACTTTTTGAAGATTGCAATCCTGCCAGCGCTGATCTGTCCGTCAGGGCTAAAGCGGTAGATCAAATGAAATGGCGGATAGATATGGGTAAAGAACTCGGTGCGGAAGTGATTTGTGGTCCTTTCCACTCAGCATTTGCCTATTTTTCAGGTGAACCGCCAACAGATGATGAAAGGAAGTACAGTACAGAAGTAATGAGAGCCTCCGCTGAGTATGCAGGAAAGGTGGGCATCTTACTAACCCCAGAAGCTCTTAATCGCTTTGAATGTTATCTTTACAATACTCTTGATGATATTTCTGTATTGGTAAAAGATGTGGACCATCCTAATATGAAGATGATCTTCGATTCTCACCATGCGCATATTGAGGAAAAAGACTCAGGAGCGGCCATCCGAAAATACGCTGATTTAATCGGGCACGTCCATATTACTGAGAGTGACCGGGGTACACCAGGCCGGGGACAGGTACATTGGGATGATATATTCTCAAATCTGGGAAAAATCTGTTTCGATGGTTGGTTAACCATCGAAGCATTTAGTAGAAATAAGCCTGAATTTGCATCGGGAATTAATGTTTGGCGAAACTTTCAACCTACCTTGGAAGAAGTGTACCAGGACGGCTACTACTTTATTAAATCTATGTGGAATAAACACACTAAATAATTCGATATGAAGATAACATTATTCAGAATATAGCATGAGCCAATCATCAGGATACGTCGACTCCAAAGGTACTCAGATATACTACCAGATAAGAGGAGTTGGAAACCCATTGGTACTGCTCATGGGATTTGGCGCCGACGGTAACCTGTGGGAGAAGCATGTGGCAGCCTATGAGCAGCATTTTCAATGTATTATACTTGACAATCGCGGAGTAGGAATGTCTGATGCTCCTAAAGGATCCTACAACACTGACTTGATGGCCGATGATACCATTGCGGTTTTGGATCATCTAGGTGTTACCAAGGCCCAGGTGGCCGGGATCTCCATGGGGGGAGCCATTGCACAATCACTGGCTTTGAATCATCCAGCCAGAGTGAGCAGCCTGGTACTTGTTAGTACCTGGCCTTCTTTCAACAATTATGCAAAAACAGTTTATGAGAACCTTAAGAAACTCAGAAAAGTGGTACCTGCTGATGACTTTATGGAGCTGTTACAATTATGGATCTTTGCCCCTCCCTATTATGAGCATTCTTTGGTTGATTTAAAAGATGGGCAGAGAGGTGCTCTAAAGAACCTCAACCCGCAGACAGCTTCCGGATTTGATGGTCAGCTAGATGCATGTATAGGGCATAATACAATGAACAGGCTTCATGAGATTACCATTCCTACCCTCATCACCATTGGCATGATGGACATCTTTACCCCGCCGGTTTTTTCAGATATTCTTCATGAAAAAATTGCCGGCTCAGAAATTGTGCGATTTCCAACCGGTGGACATGTACACCATTGGGAAGATCTTGAAAGGTTTAATGAAATAACCAGCAGGTTTTTGCTTGATAACCAATAATATATAGATAGATAGTCAGCACTCGGCGAAGCCAAGCGCTACATTGGCAGGAGGTAGTAATAGTCAGCACTCGGCAAAGTCAAGCGCTAGATTGGCGGGAGGTAGTAATTATCAGCACTCGGCGAAGCCAAGCGCTAAAACAGTACGGATAAATAATAATGAGCAACATCAAACTCGCGTGCGAGACATACACCTGGCAAATGCCCGGAGAACAATACAAGGGCAAACTGAAGCACATCATGAACATCTGCTCACAAGCGGGTTTTGCCGGTATCGAGCCCGAATCGAGCTTTTTAAAACAACTCGAGGATCCATTCAAAATGAAAGATGCCCTGGCTGAAAACAATATAGAGCTTGCAGTGTTTTGTATGGTTGAAGATTGGCTGCATCCTCAAGAGACAGAAGAAGAAAGAATTCGGGCAGATCAATGGGTTTCATTTCTTGGTTTTTTCCCTGAAACCATCTTGTTAACTGTGCAGATGCCGGGAACTAACCGGAGTAACCTCAGGCAACGCCAACAAAACATGATCAGTTGTGTAAATGATGTATCCAGGCGAGCATCGGAAAAAGGAATCGTTTGTTCTAACCATCCCAATTCTCCTAATGGGTCGATATTTCGTATAGCATCAGACTATGAAGTACTGCTGGATGGGTTAGATGAGCAAGCCACCGGATATTGCCCGGACCTGGGTCATATAGCCAAAGGTGACATGGATCCCCTGGAAGTTGTTAAACGGTACCGCTCAAGGGTGAATTTAGTGCACTACAAGGACATGCATATTGATGGACGTTGGGCAGCTACTGGTACAGGTATAATTGATTTGACAGGTGTGTCCTCCTATTTGGTGGAGTCAGGTTATAGCGGATGGATCGTAATGGAAGACGAATGTGATGAGGCCATTACCGATCCAGATGGATTGACCTTAAGGGATGGTAAGTACATTGATGAGGTGCTGAGGCCGTTATTTTAAGGACAACGTTTAGACGTTGGCAGTTATAAATTATGAGTGATGAATTATAAGTTGACAGAGTGAACATGCCTGAATATCGCTTCTGCAGTTCTGAATAAATCTGCCCCCAGATTAAAACTAAAAATTCAAAACTAATAACTACTAAAGCCGTGCTTGCTCAAAGGCAACGATCGTATCCGCTCACCTGTTGCTGCGAATAGGGCGTTTACCAAAGCCGGTGCAATGGGCGGTGTCCCAGGCTCTCCTACCCCACCGGGATATTCGTCCACTTCCATGATGTGGGTTATCACTTCGGGCATGGATTTCATGGTTACCATTTCATAGTTGGGAAAATTACTTTGAATGATCTTACCGTCTTTTACCTCGATCTCTCCAAACA
>QIMC01000360.1 GCA_003232185.1 Flammeovirgaceae bacterium
CAAGCTGGCCGATTAATGCTTAATCGAATTAAGGAATTAATAAGTAAAGGTGAAACTTTTGCTTTTGAAACAACTCTTTCGAGCAAGTATTATGTTGAATTTATTAAAGAGGCAAAGGAAAAGGATTATGAAGTTATATTGCTTTTTTTAATGCTCAATACTGTAAAACTTGCAATTCAAAGGGTAGAAACAAGAGTCAAGGAAGGAGGACATCACATACCAACCGATGTAATTAAAAGAAGATACAACAATGGATTAAAGAACTTTTTTCATCGTTATATTGATATTGTTGATAAATGGTTTTTAGTGGATAACTCAGGAGAAACCTTTCAGTTTGTAGCTGAGGGAACAAAAGATGGATTAATTATAAAAAATGAAAATATTTGGTCTGAATTAATACGAAATAAAGATGGGAATTAAAGAACAATTACAGGAATTAGAAGATAAAATCGCAAAGGGACTTGAAGAGGCATACCGAAAGATGGTAGAATTCAAAAAGCATAAAAAAAGTCCAATTATAATGTCAAAAAATGGGGAAGTAATTAAAGTTGAGCCTGATAAAATACAACCCACAACAATATATAAGCGATAATGCCTTCCTATCGTAAGCCACTACGCTTATACTCACCGTTATGTGTGATTGATATGCAAGTGATATTTGAATAAGTTACCAATATTTGGTACTTTTGCAGAAAATGTATGAACTATGAGTAGAAATACGTCAATATCACTCGGAAATTACTTTGATGGTTTTATTCAAAGCTGCTTGACTACTGGAAGATTTAAAAATGCAAGTGAAGTGGTACGGGCGGGACTAAGATTATTAGAGGAAGAAGAGAATAAAATTATTGCTCTTAAAAATGCTATTCAAGAGGGCCTGGAAAGTGGAATTGCCCATAATTTCAATTCAGAAAAACATCTCAAAGATTTAAAGTCAAAAAAGAATTTGAATGGCTAAGTATAGTTTAACTAACAAGGCCGTTGAGGATCTATCCGATATTTGGAATTATACCTTTGATCAATGGTCTGAACGTCAAGCTAACGAGGTGTTGGGCTTCGGCAGCATGTGGTATATCACCCCACCTAATAGCCTCAGCCTGTAGTTTCTGTTGGTCAGGACAGACACCACAGGCTGGCTTACTTCAGCTGTTGGATCACTCCAAACCACCTTGCCACTTGTTAACTTCCGGACACAGCCTGCCCCGCATCTTTGCGGGGACCCCAGCGATTACGGGACTTTCACCCATCGGTCGCCATAGGTTTGCCGACGGCGATGCCTTTGGATCGCTCATTTTCATGAGCTATATTCACCATTCAAGCGCACACAATGTGTGTGCTGCATTAACACGCCATATACGAACCGTCAGCGGTTATACTAGAAATACCCAATAGCTAGAAGAGTTTAATAATAGAAATTAAATGATAAGATGAAGGCCTTTACAAAAACCAGATATGGAGGACCGGAAATTCTTCATTTAGATGAGGTTGAAAAACCGACCTTGAAGGACCATCGCATTTTAGTTAAAGTTAAAGCGAATTCAGCAAACCCTGCCGATTGGCACATTCTTCGAGGAAAGCCTTTTATTGCACGTTTCTCGTTTGGATTGTTAAAACCAAAATCACAACATAAAATCCTAGGGGCTGATTTTGCTGGTGTTGTTGAAGAAGTTGGAAATCATGTAACACACTTTAAAATTGGAGATCGGGTATTTGGAGAAACACTTAAAGGAGGAGCTTTTGCTGAATATACTTGTGTACCGGCAAATGTTTGTGGCATTATTCCCGAAGGATTTGAATTTCCTGAAATGGCATGTACCCCAATAGCGGGGATTACGGCTCTGCAAGCGCTCAAAACTCATGGGAAACTCAAGGAAGGAGAATCGGTTTTAATCAACGGTTCTTCAGGAGGTGTTGGTCATTTTGCCGTACAAATTGCAAGAGCCTATGGTGCTAAAGTAACTGCTGTTTGCTCAAGTAAAAACAAAGACTTCGTGATGGGTTTAGGTGCCGATGAGGTTATTGCCTATGACAAAGAGAATATTCATAAACACAATCGCAAATATGACCTCATTGTTGATACTAATGGCAATCTATTTTTGGAGGACTTTGAGCGCATGGGGAAACGAGGTGTGCTAATCGGCTTTACTTCATTGAAGCACATGGTGTGGTTACTGATTAAAGCAGGTTTTAGCAAATTTCCTTTGGCTCAGTTTACAGCAGAAGCTAACACCAAAGACCTAGAGACAATAGCGGCCTTAATACAGAGCAGGAAAATTAGAGTTCATATTGACAAGACCTACCCCTATCATAAAATTCCAGAAGCCATAGGATATATTGAAGCTATGCGAACCAGAGGAAAAGTGGCAATGGTTTGGGAAAGTATAGAAGGGACAGAAGGTGCTAATTAAAAAGAAAAAAGTACAAACCGCAGACAGACGGAAAAAAATCAAAAGTTATGAAATATACTTATACAATTCTTTATGTAAAAAATGTTCTTGATACAATTGAGTTTTATGAACGAGCATTTGGATTTCAAAGAAAGTTTTTAACGCCTGAAAAAGATTACGGAGAGTTGATTTCAGGAGAAACAACCATTTCTTTTGCTTCAATTGAATTGGGAAGCTCGAATTTTAAAAATGGATTTCAAAAAAGTTCACTATCAAACAAACCATTTGGAATAGAATTGGCATTTACAACCGAAAGTATTGAAATTGACTTTGAAAAAGCAAAAAAAGCGGGAGCAATAGAAGTTGAAAAACTAATAACTAAACCTTGGGGACAAAAAGTAGGATATGTTAAAGATAACAACGGTTTTCTAATTGAAATTTGTACTCCAATTAAGACGAGCTAAAAATACTGAATATGAACAAAGGAAAACAAATTAAGTACGCTGTTGAGCAACTAATTGGACAAGGAAATATAGACATTGTGGATGTTATTTTTGCCTCGGATTATATTGCACACGCAGAAAACGAAGAACATAAAGGACAAGAATTCATAAAACGATTTTCCAAACTTCTGCAAATTTCAATTCCTGACATCTGTGTCCTAAAAGTTGAAAGCCGTTTTGAAGAAAACAATACCATATCTTGGCAACGAACATTACAAGGAACACACAAAGAAAATATGATGGGAATTCCTGCATCTAATAAAAAAGTTAAATGGAATGAAATGATTGTAAGCCGTTTTGAAGGAGATAAAATAGCGGAAGAGTGGATAGTTTCAGAATTAATGGGGCAATTGTTGCTGAATCAAACAGTAATAAAATAAGAAAGCCGAACCTGCTACATTTGACTGGACAGTAAGATAAGCTCTTAATCTCGAAAATATAGACAACAACGAACACGAAGATGGTGGCATCTATTTTTACATCGGCTATGTTGGTCCTCTCGGTGGCTTGAGTGCTAACAAGCGGGTAAAAGTGGATATTTCAAGAAGTGAAGTACTTGCTTTTGAGCCTCTAAATAAACCTGTGACTTTGGGTTATTCAGACCAAGTGGAGCATCAACTACTGTGCTACTCGTTGGAAGAAGTGTTGGTTGAAAAGTTACGTTCAGTTATGCAACGAATGCAAGCCCGTGATTTTTATGACATCTGGTATTTAACAGAAGTACATGGCATGGACGTGGACTTTTTCACAAATGAATTTTAAAACAATGTGTGAGTGGAAAGAGATAAATCCGAATGATATTCATGCTAAACTCGAACAACGCATACCCCAATACAAAGGCCGTTGGAAAAGCTCTATGAATGAACAGATACACAACCTCCAAGATTTTGAAAAAGTAGAAAGAGAAACGATGCGGCATTTAAAGAAATTAATATTGTGATATGAATTCAATAGCCTTCATAGACACAGAAGTAGAGCCTAAAAGCGGTATAATTCTTGATATTGGAAGTGTTGGAGGCGATGGCAGTCAGTTTCATTCAAACTCAATAGCTGACTTTATTGATTTTCTCAAGGGTACTCAATTTGTTTGTGGACATAATATTTTTAACCATGACCTCAAGTATATTGAACATGCCATTGTAGATGCCGGCATCAATCCAACCAATATAATTGACACACTTTTGCTCTCTCCATTGCTTTTTCCAAGTAAACCATATCATGCTTTACTCAAAGATGATAAACTGCAAACCGAAGACACAAACAATCCGTTGAATGATTCAATAAAAGCTAAAGACCTTCTCTATGATGAGATTGCAGCTTTTGATCAAACTGACGACACCCTAAAACAAATTCTTTTTTCACTGCTAAATGACAAGAAGGAATTTAAAGCCTTTTTTAATTTTATCAATTACACAGGCAATGGCGTAAATCAGGAGGAATTAATTCGTAAGAAATTTCGTGCTGAGATTTGTGAGCATTCCAATCTCTTAAAAATCATTCTGGAACAGCCGATTGAATTGGCATATTGTCTGGTGCTGATTAATTGCAGAAATAGGTATTCAATCACTCCTCCTTGGGTATTAAAAAATTACCCGAAGGTAGAACGTATAATGTTTTCACTAAGAAATAAACCATGTTTAAGTGGATGCATTTATTGCAACCAAGCACTGGATATCAACAGAGGGCTAAAGAAGTATTTCGGATTTGATTCCTACAAAACATATGCAGGAGAACCACTTCAAGAAAATGCTGTAAAAGCAGCAATGGACAACAAGTCCCTCTTAGCTGTGTTCCCAACTGGTGGAGGCAAATCAATCACTTTTCAGATTCCTGCATTGATGAGTGGAGAAAATGCAAAGGGACTCACAGTTGTAATTTCTCCCTTGCAATCTTTAATGAAAGACCAGGTTGACAATCTGGAAAATGCTGGAATCACTGATGCGGTAACAATAAATGGAATGCTTGACCCTATTGAAAGAGCTAAATCTTTTGAAAGAGTTGGAGATGGGTCAGCATCCATCCTTTACATCTCACCCGAATCATTGCGTTCTAAAACTATTGAACGATTGATACTTGGAAGAAAAATTGTGCGATTTGTTATTGATGAGGCTCACTGCTTTTCTTCTTGGGGGCAAGATTTTAGAGTTGACTATTTGTACATCGGTGATTTTCTCAAATCAATTCAAGAGAAGAAGAATCTTGAGGAAGGAATTCCAATATCCTGTTTTACCGCAACAGCGAAACAAAAGGTTATTGAAGATATTCAAGATTATTTCAAAGAAAAACTCTCCATTGAATTAGAACTATTCATTTCAAAAGCGTCAAGAACAAATCTTCGATACAAAGTAATTGCAAAAGATGATGATGAGGAAAAATATAATTCGGTTCGCGATTTAATTGAAGAGAAAAATTGCCCAACTATCATTTACGTTTCCAGAACTCGAAAGGCGTATGTTCTTGCAGAAAGATTATCAAAAGATGGTTTCAATGCAAAACCATACCACGGCAAAATGGATGCACAAGAGAAAACAGCCAATCAAAATGCCTTTATATCAGGTGAAGTGCCGATAATGGTTGCCACATCCGCTTTTGGAATGGGTGTTGACAAGAAAGATGTAGGGATGGTAATACATTATGAAATATCAGATTCGCTCGAAAATTATATTCAGGAAGCTGGGAGAGCGGGTCGAGACGAGAAGATAACCGCGGAATGTTACGTACTATTCAATGAGGAAGACCTTAGCAAACATTTCATATTACTCAATCAGACCAAGTTGAGTATTAAAGAAATCCAACAGATTTGGACAGCAATAAAAGGTATAACAAGGTTTCGTTCTTCGGTATCAAATTCAGCATTGGAAATTGCACGTAAAGCTGGGTGGGATGATAATGTTGTTGAAATAGAAACCAGGGTTACAACTGCAATAGCAGCTCTGGAAAATGCCGGTTACTTGAAAAGAGGACAAAATATGCCTCGCATTTTTGCAAACAGTATTCTGGCTAAAAATGCCCAGGAAGCAATTAACAGAATTAATGTTTCACAAAAATTTGAAGAAAAACAAAAAGAAAAGGGAGTCCGGATTATTAAGAAACTTTTTTCAAGCAAAAGCCGGAAGCAATCCAATGGTGAAGTAGCAGAATCACGAATAGACTACATTTCAGACCATTTAGGAATTGTAACATCAGAAGTGATCAACATTGTTAACCTGCTTCGGGAAGAAAAAATATTAGCCGATGCAAAGGATTTAACGGCATTCATCAAAAAGGGAGAATATAAAAACCGATCATTAGATATTGTTCAATCCTTTAGTAAAATTGAAAACTTTCTTCTACCAATATTTGTCGAAGAAGAAAAAACATACCATATAAAAGAACTGAATGAACAGGCCGAAGAAGAAGGGTGCAAAAATGTCAGCCCGAACAAGTTAAAAACCATTATCAATTTTTGGGCTATAAAAAATTGGATTAAACGCCACAATCAGGAATACTCCAAAAATCATGTAGTTGTTCTGGCTAACCAGCCACGAATAAAATTACAGGAGAAGTTAGAAAAGCGACATGAGCTTGCAAGGTTCATTGTGGAATTTTTGTATGTCAAAAGCAACATCAATGCTGCTAATGACGAAATTGGAAAAGAAGAAATATTGGTTGAATTTTCGGTTCACGAATTAAAAAATGAATATGAAAAGAAGCCGAAATTATTCGAAGTTCAAATCACTATTGATGATATTGAAGATGCACTCTTCTATCTTTCAAGGATTGAAGCAATCAAAATTGAAGGAGGATTTTTAGTTGTTTACAATCGCTTATCGATTGACCGAATAGAACAAGACAATAAGAAAAGGTATAAGAATGAAGATTACCAAAAACTAAATCAGTTTTACGAAAACAAGGTTCAGCAAATTCACATTGCAGGTGAGTATGCTAAAAAAATGATAGATGACTACCAAGGAGCCTTGCAATTTGTAGAAGATTATTTTCAATTGAACTATAATTCCTTTCTTAAAAAATATTTTCCGGGAAGTAGACTGGACGACCTTAGACTCAAAATGACTCCCACTAAGTTCAAACAGTTGTTTGGAGCGCTTTCCCCAGCACAATTACAAATCATAAAAGACAATGAAACAAAATATATAGTCGTTGCTGCCGGGCCTGGAAGTGGAAAGACAAGAGTTCTGGTTCATAAATTGGCTTCCTTGCTCCTGATGGAAGACGTAAAGCACGAACAGCTTTTGATGGTAACATTTTCGCGAGCAGCAGCAACAGAGTTCAAAAAAAGGTTGCTTGCTCTCATTGGAAATGCCGCTAACTATATTGAAATAAAAACCTTTCATTCCTATTGTTTTGATTTATTAGGCAAGGTTGGGAGTTTAGAGAAATCAGACGTAATTCTCCAAATGACAATTGAAAAGATTATGAGTGGAGAAGTAGAAGCAAGCAGAATCACGAAAACTGTTTTAGTGATTGATGAAGCACAAGACATGGATGCGGATGAATTTGCTTTAATCAATGCTCTTATGGAACAAAACGAAGAAATGCGGGTGATTGCAGTTGGGGACGATGACCAGAATATATATGAATTTAGGGGAGCAAGTGCAAAACATTTAGTTCAATTCATTGAAGAAAAAAAAGCAAGCAAGCATGAGTTAATTGAGAATTATCGAAGTAAAAACAATTTAGTAGAATTCACAAATGAATTTGTTAAAACGATTCGCGACCGCTTAAAGGAAATTCCCATCGTTGCAATACAACCCGATCAGGGAAAAATTAAGGTAATTAGATATCAAGGAAGTAATCTTATTACCCCTTTAGTATCTGACATTTTTGCATCTGAACTCAAAGGAACAACCTGTGTTCTGACAAAAACAAATGAACAAGCATTGCAAATAATAGGGCTTCTCTTGAAAAACAAAATGCAGGCAAAGTTGATTCAGACAAATGACGGGTTTAGTTTATACAACCTGTGTGAAATCCGTTTCTTCTTAAACCAATTAGAGTTATCAAATGACATTTTTATCATCAGCGATGAATTATGGTCCAATGCTAAACGAGAATTAAAAAATAAATACCATAACAGCTCTAAGCTCGATATATGCACCAACATTATTAAAGATTTTGAAGCAACAAATCCGAAGAAAAAATACAAATCTGATTTAGAGGTTTTTATCAGAGAATCCAAACTTGAGGATTTCTTCAACGAAAACGGAGAAACCATTTTTGTATCGACCATACATAAAGCAAAAGGAAAAGAATTTGACAATGTATTTCTGATGCTCGAGAACGTTAATTGCGTAACTGATGCTAACAAACGGCAACTGTATGTCGCAATGACAAGAGCAAAACAAAACCTAACGATTCATTTGAATGGAAATTACCTTGACAATATCCACAGTGAAGGACTGGAGAGGATTAGTAATACTGAAATTTATTCGCCACCAAATGAATTAGCAATACACCTCACTTACAAGGATATTTGGTTGGATTATTTCAATAGAAGACAACATTTGCTTTCAGAATTGATGAGTGGGGACGACTTAGTATTAAATGGTGATGAATGCCTGAACTCCAAAGGGCAATCTATCTTGAAATTTTCCCGAAAATTTATGTCCGCAATTGAAGAAATGATACAAAAAGGCTATGAGTTGAAAAAGGCAAAAGTGAATTTCATCGTCCATTGGAGAAAAGAAGGTGAAGAGCAAGAGATAAAGATTGTTTTACCAGAACTGCACTTTGAGAAATGTCTAACTTAATTCAAACCGCACTCACATTGTATATTCTTAAGCATATAAAATTGATTTAATCATCATATTTATATCTAATTACATATAATTTATTACATTTGCTTAGTAATATATTTAAATGCATATAATGAGGCCATTAGCACAGTTCGTTAAAGAGCGTAGAAAGGAAGTCAATCTTACGCAGGAGGAATTCGCTGAACGTACGGGTGTAGCGCTTACAGTAGTACGAAAAATTGAGCAAGGGAAAACAAATCTGAATATGGATAAAGTGAACCTGGTTCTCCGAATGTTCGGACATAAATTGGCTCCGGTAAAAAGTAAGAATCTAACTGAATGAGACGCGGGAAGGTATTTTATAAAGATTATTTGGCAGGATTCATTACAGAGACGAATGAAGGTGAATATGTTTTTCAGTATGATGAACGATATGTGAATGAACGGCCTGATGATTTTATCACATTCACCATGCAGGTAACTGATAAACCCTATACGGATAAGCGACTGTTTCCATTTTTTGAGGGATTGATACCTGAAGGGTGGTTACTGGACATCGCTTTAAAAAACTGGAAAATCAACCGAAATGATCGTATGGGTTTATTGTTGGCTTGTTGTCAAAATTGTATAGGTGCTGTGAGTGTTATACCAATACCTGTGGAAGATGGAGAGTAAATGTCTGTATTGTTATAAACCCGTTGAAGGAGATCTCGAATTTCATGAGAAGTGCGCTGTCGAATTCTTTGGAACTTCAACACCACCTGTAATTGAATACTCCTTGGATCAAATGGATGAACTGGCAAAAAACGTGGTTGAGCGCAGTGTAGCTGTTCCTGGTGTTCAAGCGAAATTATCCCTGTCGTTGGTAAAGGAGACCAAGGAGAAAGGGGATACCCGGCTAACGGTTGTTGGTGCATTGGGTGGACAATATATATTTAAACCACCATCCGATCGCTTTCCAGAAATGCCCGAAAACGAGCATTTAACCATGCGAATAGCAGAGGCTTTCGGAATTCTGGTGGTACCATCTTCATTGATCCGATTGGCTTCCGGAGAACTGTCCTACATCACCAAACGCATTGACCGGACAGAAGATGGAAAGAAGATCCACATGATCGATATGTTCCAGATCACGGAGGCATTTGACAAATACAAAAGTTCAATGGAGAAAGTTGGAAAGGCTATTGATAGTAATTCAGATAATACCTTTTTGGATAAAATCCTTTATTTCGAACTGGCTTTATTCTCATTTCTTACTGGAAACAATGATATGCACTTGAAGAATCTCTCCATGATTAATAGTACCCCAGGATGGGTGTTGTCGCCAGCTTATGATTTGCTGAATGTCTTGATTTTAAATCCTGATGATGAAGAGGAACTTGCTTTAACGCTTGTTGGCAAGAAAAAGAAGCTTAAACGAGAACATTTTGAACAATTGGGCAAAAGTCTGGAGCTAACTGATAAACAAATTGATGGAGCATTTAAACGAATGTTAAAAAACAAGACTAAAGCACTTGACTGGATCGATCAATCCTTTTTGTCAGAAGAAATGAAAATTGCATATAAAGAAGTGGCTGAAATAAAATACAATCAGCTTCGATTAATAGAATGAAAAGAATAAACAGCACACTATAAAGAATTGCCAATTTTATAAGCTGCAGGCAATGCCGATCTGCATGGGGAAAAACTGTTGGAAAATCAAAATGAAAAGTAAATCAAACATATTTAAAATGAAGAATCAATTAAACTTGTCTGTTTTGTTCTTGAGCCTGATCATTACGGGATGTACACAATCACCGGCACCAGTGGGAGAAATGAAATTTCCAGAGGGATCCGTTCAACATGTTGTACGTGCCAAGGATATCCAGTGGAAACCATGTCCTCCAAACCTGCCCCTGGGTTGTGAGATGGCTGTTCTGGAAGGTAATCCTAAAAGCAACGACCTATTTTCCGTGCGTTTCAAGGCCAACGAAGAATTTGTTATGCCACCACACTCCCACCCCAAAGATGAACGTGCAACCATTCTTCAAGGAAAAGTTTATGTTGCATTTGGGAAGGACGGGACACGGGAAAATGCGAAAGAATTTGGACCAGGTGATTATTATGTAAATGCCCGTGGTGCCATTCATACAGTTTGGGTAGACTCATCCACAATAATTCAGCTTACCGGTATTGGTCCCTGGGAGGTAGAGTACATCGAAAAATAAATAAATCTGAAAAATTTACCAGCCTCTTTATGTATCTGACTACAGTACTGTTAGTCAAGTTTAAACCCAGAATTGTGATCTAAAAAAAGAATGATGAACTTATTGTTTTTCAGTTAGGTACTGCCTTCGTTTAGATAACGCCTTTTTTCATTTGTTTGGTGGCGTAGTCACAGGCCCTTGCGGTCAGGGCCATATAGGTCAAAGAGGGGCTCTTATTACCTGACGATGGCATGCAGGAACCATCGGTTACAAAGAGGTTGGGTACATCGTGACATTGGTTGTAGCTATTTAGCACCGATGTTTTTGGATCACGTCCCATTCTAGCGGTGCCCATTTCGTGCACTGAATCTCCTGGTATATGAGATCCTTCAGTTACCTGGATATCCTTAAGGCCTGCCACTTCCAGTATTTCACCCACCTGTGCCTTCATGTCTTTTCGCATGATCATCTCATTTTCTTTGAACTCGGCAGTGATTTTCAGTTGTGGAAGTCCCCATTGATCTTTATGGTTGCTATCTAGTTCAACTTTATTATCGTAATAAGGTAGACACTCTCCGTATCCATACAATGACATGCTCCATGGACCCGGTGTTGTAGCTTTCTGCTTGAAATCACTGCCTATTCCGACCTGTTTGGAATTAATACCGCCGCGGGTAGCTCCACCCCATAAGCCATATCCTCGGAGGAAATCCATTTCCTGTTCCTTTAGATTTCGGAATTGAGGAATAGTCAGGCCGGCTGGCCTAAAGCCCCAGTCTATTCTGTCTTCATACCCCTCAACTATTCCGGATCCACCAATATTTTTGTGATGATCCATCAGATAATGCCCTAAAACACCACTAGAATTGGCTAGCCCATCGGAAAACCTGGACGTTTTGGAGTTTAACAGCAGGCCGGTGGAAGACAGAGTTGAGGCGCATAAAAATATTACTCGAGCGAAATACTCTTCGGTGTCATGGGTGTTTGAGTCGATAACCCGTACTCCGACAGCTTTATTTTTTTGCTCATCATAAATGATCGACTCAACTATAGCATGAGATTTTATGGTCATATTACCGGTATCATAAGCAGCAGGAAGCGTAGAACTATTGCTGCTAAAATATGCTCCGTAAGGGCAACCTGCATGACACATGTTTCTGGATTGACATTGGGACCTTCCTTTGAACTGTCCTTCTTTAGCCTGAGTAATATGGGCAACCCGATTTGGAATTAATTTCCGGCTTGAATAATGAGATTCAATCCTCTTTTTAACCGCTATTTCAGCGGGGTTCATTTCAAAAGGGGGGAGAAACTGTCCGTCAGGGAATTGGGGAATATTTTCTATGGTTCCACTTACCCCAATAAATCTTTCTACATAGTCATACCAGGGCGCCAGATCCTTGTACCTAAAAGGCCAGTCCACACCTACACCATCTCTCTGGTTGTTCCCAAATTCCACATCACTCAGGCGATAAGCCCCTCGCCCCCATAACAGGGATCGTCCTCCGGTTTGATATCCTCTGAACCATCTAAAAGGCTTAGTCTTGGGATTTTGATAGGGGTGTTTTTTATCGTTTACGAAAAATTGTTTGCTTGAAGCATTAAAATTATACTTAGTGCTTTGTATGTGGTACTGTTCTTTTTCCTTAAGTGTATCAAACATCCGGTGCTTGAATTCCCATGGAGCCTTAAATGCAGAGGGATAGCCCTCTATATGTTTTACATCTCTACCACGCTCTAAAACCAGAGTTTTTAGTCCCTTCTCTGTAAATTCTTTCGCAGCCCAGCCACCGGTCATCCCTGAGCCAACCACAATGACATCGTAGGTGTTGATTATCATTATCTACATGTAGTTGCCCACCATTATTTTATCACCATCTTTATATTCGATATTTCCTCGATACGAACCGGGTATCGGAAGATAATTTAGGTTTTGTTTTACTCCTTCCTCAGTAGAAAAGTATATCAAGGAAATGAGGTGCTTAAATGTAAAGTAGAACGGCACCGTTTCTTCATACTCTTTTCCCATTACTTGTCTATCCAATGCCTCTAAATAGTTGAAACGCTCCTTTTCACTTAGTGAAGTATAACTTTTTCCCGTTTTGGTCAGACAATCTTTATCGAACTGCTTCAACCCATTCAAAAATTGCTTTCTGAACTCCTTTTCAAATACGTCATTCAGCAATAGATCCAGAAATTGATTGACTTTCACCTCTGATGCTCCGGGAGTGTGCGTTTTCGGAATAATTGTATTTGCAATAATTTTGACCAGACTATCCTGACCATCTGTAAAAACCAAAAGATTCCTGGTATTAATTTCCTTCGGTGTACATCCCTGAAGTACACTCAATACGGTAGGTGCAAATAATGCTGACTTTAACACCCACGAGCTTCGTTCTAAAGCCTCGCGTCGGTTTATTATTTTGTTCTTCATCATACCTGATTTTCACCGGTTGCAGGTTGTACGGATACCATCATGCTCACCTTCCAGTCTGACAGCGCTAATAGGTGATAGGAACTTCAACCAGGGTTTGATCCCAGGCCATTCTCATTACTGCTTTGTTTCCTGATGATTCATGGAACCTGATCGAAAACGATTCTACAGTCTCTGATTGGTTAGTTGAAGGAACTGTTACCCGGATTACATCATCTGTCTGGTCATAGCTGTATGCACCCCAATGGTCAAGCACAGAATTAATAATGATTACCCATTCCTTCTCATTTGGTATAGAATACATAGAATAGGTACCAGCCTTTAATTTTTTACCGGCAAACACCACATCTTCGAAGACTTTGATTTCCACAGATTCGTTAGCGCCAGTTCTCCAAACTTTACCGTAAGGCACTAATGAACCGAATACTTCACGGTCTTTTTTCTTAGGTTGACTATAGTAAATTTTTATGATGGCCTTTTCGTGCTTGTTCCAATCATGTGCATAATTGTCAGGTAAGTACGCAACATTTAAGGGACTTACATCGGGAGCCTGCTTGATTTGGGCCTTGCTGTTTACCCAAACCAGACTTAAAATAATGAGTAATACTGTTTTGTTGATTTTCATATTAAGGAATGATAGTTAAACTAGCTATTTTCTGATTGAACGGATATCTGATCTCCGGTTTTTATTGATCCTGACTTCACTACTCTTGCATTGATCCCCCGGAATTGCCATTGCCTGCCATCAGGAGTGCTGATGAATTTTAATGCTTCAACACCGAAACGTTGAGAAAATTTCTTGCAGCCGGTATGGGGCATAGGGGTAACTTCCAACACTGCCTCACCAATGGCCAGCTTAGTACCAGGAGGTACATTGTCTTTATTTAAGTTGAGGTCAACAAACAATTGGTCACCAGCCATCTTCCAGTGATCTTTTTCCTGAGTTATTAGGTCAATCACTCTTGAGTTCATTATGTTAATCTGCATTTCAGGATGGGCGCTGCCATCCTCCGTTTTTGAACTTCCTCTTGCCGCCCAGTTATCACCTATCAGTCCCTGAGACTCATCTAAAATGCCCTCTTCTTGCACCTGACGTTGGTCTTCCTGTGGTCTTGCCACAATCAATTGTAGCGTGCCATGATTATGCGGAGATTGCTTGATATGATCAAATCCTAGACGCAGTGTTTCTAAACTTTTCGGTTCCATAGTTTGTGAAATTTATAAACCTCAGGGAATCAAAATGGTTGAGCCCTTGGTTTGTCTGGTTTCCAATAATCCGTGCACCAGGCCCCAGGCCTGCATCCTTCAATGGGTATTTTTGATTAATCGCTACTTTGATGTGCCCGGACGCTATTAATGAAAATAAGCTATCACTGGCTGTTTGAAGGGCTTCTCTGGTGGGAATATAGTCAAATAAAGTAGGTCGGGTAGTAAATAGCGAACCGTTGGCCACCAGGTCTTTAAGATCGAAATTCTCAATCATTCCCGAAGACTGTCCAAAAGGCACCCACATGCCCAGTCTCTTAATACATTTCAAGGAATGAGGATAGGTGTCCTTGCCAACAGAATCATAAACCACTTCCACTCCACTTCCATTAGTAATCTCATTTACTCTTTCCACAAAATTCTCCTCACGATAATTGATCACATGGTGATATCCGTTGTTCAATGCCAATTCGGCCTTTTCAGCGGAGCCTACGGTACCAATTACAGTGGCTCCAAGGTGATTGGCCCACTGAC
>QIMC01000350.1 GCA_003232185.1 Flammeovirgaceae bacterium
AGTGACCAATGGATCAAAGAGCGGACAGGTATTTCTGAACGCAGGTTTTTCGACCCGGAAAAGGATACAGTAGCCAACATGGCTTCCCGGGCCTCCCTAATGGCTGTAGAACAGTCTGGGATAGATATCAAGGACATCGAATTCATTATATTGGCCACCATAACCCCCGATTATTTTTTCCCGGGATCAGGTGTTTTATTACAAAGAGAGTTGGGTCTTGAAGGAATTGGCGCCCTAGATATCAGAAACGCCTGTTCCGGTTTCATCTACGCCCTCTCAGTAGCAGATCAGTACATCAAAGCCAATACTTATAAAAACATCCTGGTAGTAGGTGCCGAAATACAATCGTCAGCATTGGAAATGAACGATCGTGGACGTTCTGTTTCGGTTATCTTTGCTGACGGCGCCGGAGCTGTGGTATTGCAGGCATGCGATGAGCATGATAACATAGGTATTTTGTCCACACACCTACATGCTGACGGTCGATATGCAGAAGAGTTGTATGTAAGAGATCCTGGGAGCAGTCGTAAAGAACGATTAACTAAAGATATGATCGATGGTGTTGGGATTCGGGCCTATATGAATGGAAGTACCGTATTCAAACATGCCGTGGTAAGATTTCAGGAAGTAATTAAAGAAGCCCTTGAAGCAAATCACCTAAAGGTAGAAGACATCGATCTACTTATTCCTCATCAAGCTAATCTGCGCATCAATCAATTTGTTCAGAAGCAATTGGGCTTGGATGATGATAAAGTATTCAACAACATCATGCATCGTGGAAATACTACCGCTGCATCTATACCCATCGCGATGAGCGAAGCTTTGGATAAAGGAAAATTAAAACCAGGTGATTTATTGTGTATTGCTGCTTTTGGTAGTGGGTTTACCTGGGCCTCCGCCTTGATTAAAATTTAAACATGAGAACAGAACATTACAATCCAAGTCAGATAGAAGTCGAATTTTCTTATGCACTAACAGAACTTCAAAAAGACCTGGAAAAACTCCTAACCCATAACACCATCACTAAGGTTGAAAATAAAATCCAAGAGGATAATCCCATGCTGCTCTTTCATTTAGTAGACAAGGATGGAGATCCTCATGAGGTGGTAGTCCAAATTATTCAAAGGGCAGACAAGTTTTAACCCGGATTATGCATTAGACTTCGTAGTGAGAGTCGTAAATGGCTGTAAGATAGGTGCTCGCACAGATTTTTGCAACGGAAGCATAGCACCGCTATGGTGAGTAGTAGTCAGTTAAGGCTAGGAATAGATTTCTAGTGCATAAATCGGGTTTAAGACTTTTCGGGGTTGCTGATTTGTAAGGATCCTTTCTTTATTATAAACTTAAAGGAACTACCCTTTCCCTCTTCACTTTCAGCCCATATCTTTCCGCCTTCTAAATCGATGAACTCCTTGCAAAGCAACAGTCCAATTCCTGTACCTGCTTCATTGGCAGTTCCCATTTTAGAATAGTGGGTCTTTTTTTCGAATAGTCTATCCAACTCATCTTTGGCCATACCAATGCCATTGTCATTCACA
Source organism: Flammeovirgaceae bacterium (assembly GCA_003232185.1). Classification (GTDB taxonomy): domain Bacteria; phylum Bacteroidota; class Bacteroidia; order Cytophagales; family Cyclobacteriaceae; genus SZUA-3. The sequence goes on from QIMC01000350.1 coordinate 1,539, forward strand.
GAAATCAGCACCTCTCTATCCTTAGTTTCCGTAACTATTTTTATTTCACCATGCTCATGGGTAAACTTGATTGCATTGGTTACTAAGTTTCGTATTACCAGTCCTAGGAAATTTACATCAGTCTGTACATAGCAATCTTCAGGAACCTGATTATGAACCTTTATTTGCTTTTGAATGGACATTGGCAAAGTGGTCCTTAGGCTCTCTTCAACTATCTTTCGTAAACCAATATTTTCCTTTTTTAGTTTGATGCCCTGCATTTGAGACTTCGCCCAGCTGAGCAGGTTGTCCAACAAGTAGGTTAAGCTATGAACCTCATTATTTAAGAGGTTACTTTGGGTTATCAACTCCTCATTACTGAGGTGTCCTGATTTCAATAATCTCAGCAAACCCGAAACCGCAGCAATAGGCCCTCTTAGATCATGCGAAATAACACTTAGCAATTTATTCTTGACGGTATTTAATTGCTCCAATTCCTCTCTTTGAACGATAATGGCCTGATTTTGATATTGAACATCCCGGGTTCGTTCCTGAACCATTTTAGCCAGCTGGAAATTCCTGAATTTTAACTGCCTGGCTCTTAGGTAATATAAGAACGCTCCAAAGGCCACCAGAAATACCGCCGTGACCACATAGAACCATACAGTCTGATAAAAATAAGCCCTTTGAATCAAATTTATTGATGCAGATTTCTCACTCCAAAAGCCATCATTATTAGCTGCTTTCACCTTGAATACGTATTCACCAGGCGGGATATTAGTATAATAAGCAGTTCTGCGGGTACCTGCATCAACCCAATTTTTATCAAAATCGACCAACTTATATTTGTACCGTATCTTTTCAGGCGCATAGTAGCTAAAGCCGGTGTAATGTAACTCTACCCTACGATTGCCTGCAGGAAGCACTACCCACTCATCTGTTGCGTACTCCTTGTTCTCAGCAATTACCATGGTCATCAAGGTATTGGCCCTTACCTCATTGGTTGGAATCTTGTCACTATGGAGTATTGCTACACCTTTTAGGGTACAAAACCACATTTCACCCTCTTCAGTAGCTCCCGATATTGATGCAGCAGTAATATTTCCAGTTCGAAGGCCATCTGAGCGATCGAATATTCTAACGTCCGATAACTTATTGATTTCTCCGGCAACCAATTTAGTGATCTCTGGCATTGAACTCCTCATCACTCCCTGATCACTGGTAAACCATATCCGATCCGATTTATCAACAAGAACCTGAAATATATTATTGCCTAGTAAACCGTGACTAGGAGTAATATTAAATTCTAAACTATCATTAATAAATATTACTCCCCGGTTGGTGCTAATCCAAACTGCATCCCTGTCATCCTGGAAAATATTAAAAACAATGTCATTATTTCCATCTGATGACACAGCTTCATGAAACCGTCCATTTTTAAACTTGTAAGTGCCTCCCCCATTGGTCCCTACCCAAAGAGTATTTGCCCGGTCGATGAATAGCGACATTATGAATTTATCGCTTAGTCCCGACTCAGCCCCAAATTTCTCAAACTTCCCGTTTTTGAATCTGTTCAAACCATTTGCGGTGCCTATCCATAAGCCTCCTTCAGCGTCCTCTACGATTCTTCTGGTATTGTTGCTGCAAAGGCCATTTTCAACAGTATACCTCTGAACCACTTTCCCCTGGTCAAATTGTACTAAACCGTAATAGGTACAAAGCCACAATCTATCTTGTGAATCTCTATAAATATCTCTTATTCTATTTCCAGCACTTCTGCGACCCAATTGGAAAGTTTTAATCAATCCATCTTTTAAGCGTATAAGTCCATTGTCGGAACCTGCCCAAAAAATCATTCCATCTGAATAGGTAACATTAATCACTTCATTGGATAAACCTTCATCCTCTCCAAGCAATAAAAACTTGCTTTGATTTAAACGCTGTAGCCCAACCCGATAGGTTCCTGCCCAAATATTCTTTTCTTCATCTTGATATAAAGATTGTACCACATGATGTCCCAATTCTAGCTTTGAATCAATCTGTTCAAAAGATCCATCAAATCGACGCAGCCCATCATTGGATCCTAACCAGATACTGCCATCAGTATCTTCAAAAAATCGATTGGTGAACCCCTGAGGTGCCCCTGCCAATGAATTCAATGACTCAATAATGCCATTCGACCTAATAAAGGAAACACCTTGATCAGTACCAACCCATATGTTGTCTTGGGAGTCAACAAAAACCGCTCGAATAAAATTGCTTTGAAGCCCATCTTCTCGAGAAAAACTCATCATCCCATTTTCATCTAATACAAATATGCCCATGGTGGCAGTACCCACCCAAAGCCGCCCTCTTTCATCAAAGCACAAGGCAGTTACATTTACTGCACTTAATCTATTTTCTTCAATTTCACTAAGGGTCTCATTTTCCAATTTCGCCAACCCCGAACGGGTTCCAATCCATAATACCCCATCAACCCCTTCGGTAAGTGCCGTAATAGATCCATTGATTGAGTCCGTATTCATTCGAGTGAATACTCCTTGATGATACTTTACCAGACCGCCTCCATTAGTTCCAACCCATAATTGATCGTTGCCATCTACCAATAATGTGGAAATACTGTTGGTGACAAATTCAGGAGTATTACTTCTATTATATACCCTAAACTCTCTCCCGTCAAATCGGGTGAGCCCGTTGAAGGTGGCCAACCACATGAATCCTTCTGAAGTTTTTGCAATGTCCATTACCGCATTATTGGGCAAACCGTTATTCATGTTCCACTGCTTTATGGTATACTGAGATAAAGGTTTGGTTACTTCAATTTGCTCAAACGGAATCAATACCTGACCATTGGCCAAAAGACTAACATGCAGCATTACAATCCCTAAAAAAATTCTCATTGCAAGTATTATTTAAGAAACAGCATCTCTCTGTATTTTACCAAAGGCCAATCCTCGTCATCAACAATAAGTTCCAATTTATCCACAGCATGACGAATGGGTTCAAAGTACTTTCCTTTTATTTCGTCGCAATAGGCGGTTGCCTTTTTGAGTGTATCATTGACTTGATTGATTTTCTTTCGTTCTTTGGTCATAAGAATACAATCATTCTGAATGGTTTCAATATAAGTTGATATTCGTTTGATGGTATTTACCACAAAATCGTTCTTGATTCCCAGATTTTGTAATCCACTGGCATTGTGAATTAATTTATTTTGATAGGCAATTGCAGTTGGTATAATATGATTCATTGCAAGATCACTCATGATCCTGGATTCTATCTGTATTTTTAATATATAATTTTCAAGCATTATCTCATTTCTTGCCATGAGCTCAACATCCGAAAACACCTTGTGTCTTTTGAAAAGTGATTTTGACTTTCTTACCAGGTATGCGCCCAATGCTCTGGGCGTGCTTTTAACATTTGACAATCCTCGTTTACGGGCTGTATCCTCCCAGGCCTGACTATAGCCATCACCCTCAAATCGTATGTCTTTTGATTTTACAATGTAATCTCTCAGAATTTCAACAATAGCAATTTTCTTTTCCCTTCCTTTGTTGATTTTAATCTCAAGTTCTTCATTAAACTGATTCAACTGATCGGCTACAGCCAAGCTCAATACGGTCATGGGTTGTGCCACATTTGAATCTGATCCTACCGCCCTGAACTCAAATTTGTTTCCCGTAAAGGCGAATGGTGAAGTACGATTCCGATCGGTGTTATCCAGAATAATTTCTGGGATCTTATCTATTCCCAGTTTCATATACATGTTTTCACCTTTTTTAATTTTGATGTTTCCATGTTGTTCCAGTTCGTCCAGTACAGCGGTCATTTGAGCACCAATAAATACCGACATGATGGCAGGAGGAGCTTCATTGGCACCCAGTCGATGGTCGTTGCCTGCCGATGCCACACTTGCCCTGAGCAAATCCGAATACTCGTAAACGGCCTTTATGGTATTGACGAAGAATATCAGAAATATTAAATTTTCTCGAGCACTACTACTGGGTTGATACAGGTTCACCCCTGTATCCGTAGTCAGGGACCAATTGTTGTGTTTGCCACTTCCATTCAATCCTGCAAAGGGTTTCTCATGGAATAAGACTTTTAAATCATGTCGAACGGCAACTTTTTCCATCAGGTCCTGTAACAACTGGTTGTGATCAGTTGCTACATTAATCTCTTCATACAATGGAGCCACTTCAAATTGACTTGGAGCCACCTCATTATGACGGGTACGTACAGGGATTCCCAACTTTAACGCCTCTTGTTCAAAGTCTTTCATAAAATTGAAAGCCCTGGTAGGAATCGATCCAAAATAGTGATCATTTAACTGCTGACCCCTTGCAGGATTATGGCCAAACAGGGTTCTTCCTGACATTACCAGATCCGGACGGGCACTAAACAATGCTTTGTCAATAATAAAATACTCCTGTTCTACACCCAAAGATGGTGTTACACGGGAGACATTCTTATCAAAATGTTTGCAAATTCGAGTGGCTGCACGATCCAAGGCCTCCACCGATTTAAGCAAAGGAGCTTTGTAATCCAGCGTTTCTCCGGTATAGGAGACAAATACAGTAGGTATACAAAGAGTAGTCTCCAGAATAAATACCGGGGAACTCGGATCCCATGCAGTATAACCCCGGGCTTCAAAAGTGCTTCTGATACCACCACTCGGGAATGAGGAAGCATCTGGTTCTTGTTGAACTAACTCACTTCCCATAAATCGCTCCAGCCCAGTAGATGCATCAAAAAATGAGTCGTGTTTTTCTGCTGTGGCTCCGGTCAAAGGCTGGAACCAGTGGGTAAAATGTGTGGCCCCTTTTAAAAGTGCCCAGGATTTAATAGCCAATGCGACTAGGTTGGCAGTGTCCTCATCGATTTTTGTGCCTTTTTTTATTGATTCAGTAATGTGATGATATACCTCAGGAGATAAGGTTTTTTTCATTTGGTCTAATCCAAAAGTATTCTCACCAAAATATTCACTCACCTTACGTTTTGTAACCGGCACTTTTACCTCTACCCTTTGTTGAACCAATTCCAATGCCTTGTACCGTAAATGCGCCATATTGCTACTTAGTTTTCAATTATCACCAATGTATTTTAATAACCAGCAGGTAATTTATGGATTTCCAATTAAAATGGTTTCTAAAACCGTTGGAAAACCTTTTTCTCTAAAATTTTTTACCTTCCCTTATTACCTTAATATATACTACATTTGTGAGCTCCTATGAAAAAAATTGCCTTTTATACCCTGGGATGCAAGCTGAATTTTTCAGAATCGTCCACATTGTCCAGGCAACTAAGTAATAAAGGATTTATCCAGGTTCCTTTTAAAGCCACACCAGACATATTCATAATCAATACTTGTTCGGTCACTGATAACGCGGATAAAAAATGTCGCAAAATAGTCCGTGACGCTCAAAAAATTGCTCCGGATGCTTTCATCGCGATCATTGGTTGTTACGCTCAGTTAAAACCCGAAAAGATCTCCCAAATCCCAGGCGTTGATGTAGTGCTCGGTGCTGCTGAAAAATTTCAACTCCCTGATTTGTTAGAAAGCTTTATCAAGAGCCCACCGCCAAAAGTTATGGCTTGTGACATCTCCTCAGCCCAGCAATACTTCCCTGCTCATTCAGTCGGTGACCGTACCCGTTCTTTCCTAAAAGTACAAGACGGCTGTGACTATAGTTGTACTTTCTGCACCATCCCGTTGGCCAGAGGAAAAAGTCGTAGTGGCACTATCCGCAGTGTGGTTAATCAGGCTGAAAGCATCGTAAAAGCTGGCGTAAATGAAATTGTAATTACTGGGGTAAATATTGGTGACTTTCGAAGTAGCGAAGGAACCCAGCAGCACAAGTTCATTGATCTTATACAAGCATTGGAGCAGGTAGATGGGATTAAACGGATCAGGATATCTTCAATTGAGCCAAATTTGTTAACCAAGGAAATCATATCGTTTGTAGCCCAATCTGACAAATTCGTACCACACTTCCACATTCCACTACAATCAGGCAACAATACCATTCTTAAAAGTATGAGAAGAAGGTACCGTTCTGAATTATTTGCGGATCGAGTATATACCATCAAAGAGTTCATTCCCGATTGTTGCATTGGAGTTGATGTGATGACAGGATTTCCAGGAGAGTCTGAGCAACTATTTCAGGACACATATAATTTCTTGCGAGACCTGCCACTCAGTTATCTACATGTGTTCACTTATTCTGAGCGCCCCAATACTGTAGCATCAGATCTTCCTAATGAGGTACCTAAATATCTACGGCTCCAACGTTCCAAAATGTTGAGAATCCTGTCTGAAAAAAAGAAAAGTGCCTTTTACCACCAACATTTATTTGAGAATCGAATGGTGCTTATTGAGAACGATATGGAAGATGGCTTGGCCTATGGGTTTACGGAGAACTACATCCGAGTTGGAATACCTCATGCCCAAGAGCTAATTAATAAAGTGGTTGAAGTAAGATTATCGGAAGTGGATCAATCAGGAAATGTGATTGGCCGAATGTTAGTGTCAAGTCAAAGGTTAAATGACGGGTAAGGCGGAAGTAGATTTTGGGTCAGGTCAAGGCAAAAAATCTTTGCATAACCATAGCTATGGAACGATTTTTTAACGCGGAGATGTCACAAAATATACCCGGGATTATCCGTAGGTTTAGCCTTGACTTGACACTAGAAGCGCAAACTATTTAGATAAATATCTAAAAGTGTCTGAATAAGTAACGTAACCATCCCGATCCGTTAGTTTGATACGATATATGTTTTCGCCCGGATCATGGGTCACTAAAATTTTGTAAACAGTATGATCGTTTATAGATTTTGCCGGTACATTATCTACTTTTTGCCAATTTTCTATAAAAGCCCGTTGAATTTCAAAATCACCACCTCCTTTTTCTCCATGGGTTAACCACCGAATTTTTGTGCCATCAGCATTAATCCATCGAAAAACATCTACCGTAGGTACGTAACCGGGTTTGGTATTAACTGTATGATTCCGTATCACGTGGGCATTAATTATCCGCGGACTGTAGCGTTCGTTGTGAACGATCTTCACTTCAACCGGCTGATTTATGGTTAAGTGACTAAGGTCTATGGTGAATGCGCTGGTGATGGGATGTGACAGTACCAATATTTTATTGACAAAAACTTCTTCTGTACTAAACTGTTTATCAGGCAATAATGGGTTTTGAACATATAAATTTTTACCTGAATAAATCCCGGTTAGGATGAGCACATTACTTTCTATCGCAAAAACAGTTTGCGAAGGAAGTACTGCTAGTATCAACCACCAAAACCTTTTCCTCATGATCTTTAACCCAGAATTGTCATTAGAAATTTACTGTGGCTTCTAATTTACTATCATTCAGGCACGTACTCACTTTTTGGTACTCACCATAATTTTACTATGTCTCCGTGCCAAAAAGTTGCGTGAGCACCTGACTAACAGCAACTAAGAACCCTCGTTACAAAGTCCAATGACAAATCTGGGTTTAAATAATTAACCGGATCAAGACCAGGCAAATATAAGTCATTCTTTCCAAGCAGCTATATGATCACCTATTCAAACCTCAACGACTCAATCGGGTCTAATTTAGCAGCTTTATTAGCGGGAACAACCCCTGAAATCAAACCAACCACCACGCACACTATTAAACCCATCAGCGTCCAGCCCCAGGGGATTATCAATGTTCCTTCCCCAATTAAATTTGCCACCAGATTGCCCATCAGTATTCCCAGTAATATTCCAGCGATACCACCCAATAAACATATCACCACCGCCTCTATTAAAAACTGTTCCTTTATTCTTTTCTTAGTAGCACCGAGTGCTTTCCGTATACCTATTTCCCTGGTTCGTTCTGTAACTGAAACCATCATGATATTCATCAGTGCAATGGATGCCCCTAATAGGGTGATCATCCCCACCACTCCGCCTGCCAGCTTTACTTTGCCAGAAACCTCCTCAAGGTTCTCTGCTAGTGATTCGCTTCGTTCGATGTTAAAACTATTCTCTTTTCCTATTTGATCCTTTCTAATTGAGCGCATTATACCGGTAGCATCACCTATGGCTGCATTGATTTTTAACGGGTCAGTCATGTAAACACTGATTTGATAACGGGGCTCACGATAGGTGAAAAGCTTGCTCCCTGAAACCAAAGGAACTAGCACCCTACGATCAGCGCTTGGGCCTGAAAAACCACCTTGTTTCTCCAGTATTCCCACAATCTTGTACTTGGTACCATAAAAAGATATATCCTGATTTATTGGATTCTCACCATTCTTAAACAAAGCTTCTCTAAGTGCATCTCCAATAATTGCCAGGTTACTCCCATTTTTAACCTCTTGTGGTGTGAAATTCCTGCCTGATGAAATATTCAAACCGTTTGAAATTAAGTAATGTTGATTGGCAGCAGTCAGTGAAATATTGGGATTTGTCTTTTTAGATAACCGCTTAACTTCCATTGAACCAGTGACATTTGAAAATATACTGATCTCATTCGACTTAATGAACTTATTCTGAAATTTAAGGGCTTGTCTCAAGGTGATTGGAGGATACACCTTTTGCTCTATTCCTCTTTGCCGACGTCGACTACCGGCCCCCTGCTCTTCAATATCAAAACTATTGGCTCCCAGGCCGGACATACTATTGTTTATTGATTTCTGTATGCCATCAATCGCCGTGAGAATGCCCACCAGGGAAGAAATACCAATTGCCACAATCATGGCTGTCAGTATGGTTCTTAGTAGATTTGCCCGAATATTATTCAGTCCAACCCTTATATTCTCAATCAGATCCAATCGCTTTCTGTTTATTTTTAGTACCTAGTGTCATGTCAAGGCTAAACCTACCGATAATCCTGGGTGTATTTTGTGACATCTCCGCGTTAAAAAATCGTTCCATAGCTGTGCCTCCGCTAAAGCTATGGCGACACGCGGAATGGTTATGCAAATATTTTTTGCCTTGACCTGACCCAAAATCTACTTCCGCCTTACCCGTCATTTAACCTTTGACATGACACTAGATAAGAAATATTGTGCTTTATAAAGCTAATAATATAATATCTTAATTATTTTTAATCCGTTGTTAAAAATAACATTGTAAACAGATATTCATGAGATGTGCTTTTCTTTTATCCTTTTTATGCCTGAAATTAACGTTTGGGTTAGAAGCCGCGTACTTACTTATCCCCATGGATGAAACCCAAACCAACCATTTAAAGGCATATGGGATCACTTATTGGGTACTTCAGAAAGAAGTGGGCGTTGATTGGTTGTTGAACTATCGAGGCGGAAGCTTTATGGTAAAATATTTGCAAAGCATTGAAAATGAATTAATTGTTCGCAATGTATCCTATGAAGTTATTTCGGATGGGGCCTATGTTCAGATCGTTGAAATGATCAGTAGTCCATCTATGAATACCGATATCATGAAGCTAGAGAAATACCCGACCATTGCAGTGTATTCACCTAAAAGCAAACAGCCATGGGATGATGCGGTAACACTGGCACTTACCTATGCTGAGATTCCCTATGAAGTTGTATTCGATGATGAAGTAATGTATGGTGAGCTCCCTACATTTGATTGGTTGCATCTACATCATGAAGATTTTACCGGTCAGTATGGGAAATTCTACTCCATGTATAGGAGTTATCCCTGGTATATCAATCAACAGCAAGAGTATGAGACTTCCGCCAAAAAGCATGGGCTTGAAAAAGTATCACAGCTAAAATTAGCCATTGCTACCAACATCCGTAAGTTTGTTGCTGGAGGTGGTTTTCTATTTGCCATGTGCTCCGCCACTGATACCTACGACATAGCCCTGGCTGGGCAAAACGTGGATATGGTTGAAAGCATGTTCGATGGAGATGTGGCTGACCCCATGGCCCAGAAGAGATTGGACTATAGCCAAACATTCGCTTTTGAGAATTTTATTCTTGAACAAAACCCTTATATCTACGAATATTCCAATATCGATACCGGGCCTCCAAAAGGCCGGCGGGGACTCAGAGAGGATAATGATTATTTCACACTATTTGAGTTTTCAGCCAAATGGGACCCTATTCCCACCATGCTGACTCAGAATCATACCCGAATTGTAAAAGGATTCATGGGACAAACTACGGCTTACAGAAAAAGTCTTATTAAAGGAGACGTGGTGGTTATGGGTGAAACAAAATCAATTGGAGAGGCCAAATACCTCCACGGCGTGTTCGGTAAAGGGTTTTGGACTTTTTATGCCGGCCATGATCCTGAAGACTATCAGCACCTGGTTCATGAGGAACCAACAGACTTGAACTTATACCCAAACTCTCCCGGCTATAGATTAATCCTCAATAACATTTTGTTTCCGGCAGCTAAAAAGAAGAAACAGAAAACCTGATTTAGTGCATGCGATCACTGCGTATTTCCAGACTGGAGATAATCTCTGCCTCCTTTTCCAGCAATTGTTCCCAGCGGAGTTGTACTTTATCAGGATCGTAGTATTGTTTGGCTAGTTTAATAAAGTTATTATAATGCCCTGCCTCTGAGATCATTAATTCATGATAAAAATCTTTAAGATCCGGGTCCTCTAACTGTTGCCATAACAGCTTAAACCGTTCACAACTCCGGGCTTCAATCAAGGCATTGACCAAAAGTTTTTCCACCAACTGCTGTGCTTCACTACCCCCTTTGATAATATTTTTATGTAATGCCACCACGTATTCATCCCTTCGTGGCCTACCCAATGAGTGACCTCTTTTTCTCAAATGCTCAAGAACACTTTGGAAATGTTCCCATTCTTCAGCTACTACTAAGGTTAGAACCTCCACAAGCTTATGATATTCAGGATATTGAACGATTAATGAAATACAGGATGATGCAGCCTTTTGCTCACAATAGGCGTGATCTACCAGAATCTCTTCAATATTTTTTTGAGCGAGGTTCACCCATCTGGGATCAGTTGGTAATTTTAGTCCTAACATGCTGTAAATTTAATCATAAAACTGCCAGGTGATTCCCCAATCTAATACCCGCTGTTGCCCCAAATAATATGGTGCAGTGAAATAACCTAGCTGCCCCAAGCCCTGATTCGCAAATACGAATTTCGCAAAAAGCAAGGCCCTTCCTATTTTGAAATTAACAAAAAGATCCGCTAATAAATACTCAGGGATTTCAAAATCATCTTGTATATAGAACTGTTGAATGGTAGGGTCGTAATCATGTCCGAAGTACGCTGACCTATATTGAGTATCGATCCCTATTTGTATCCCAAGCTTATTTTTGAAAATATTATTGGTATAAGCTAGTTGGGTATTGATTAGCCATTCCGGAATTCTAAACACTTCGTCCGCCTGTCCTGTAACAGTGGTGTAAACTATTTGCGTATTCAATTCAAGTCGTCTCAAAAATTTCCAGCTCAGGCTTATTTCAGGAGATAAAATTTGAGCAGCTCCCGATGCCTGGTCAGGAAGCTTCGATTGATTAAAATAGACATGATTATTGATATTGGTTAAACTGAGTTTTGGGTAAAACTTCAACTTCTCTGTCTCCAGCTTAAGGCTTGCCTCCAACGCATCTGCTGTTGGACTGGTAAACCTTAGGTGCCACTCCCTATGGTTGCCAAAATAATTGCCATGTAGAAAAGATGGCTCATACTGGGCCCTGGTATAGGATGCCTCAAAGAACCTGTTTGAAAAGGATCCGCTAAATTTATAACTCCCTCCATCTTGGACAAGACCATAAAATCGAAACGTTTGACTACCAATAACGTACCTGAGATTTGCTCCAAGATAGTACTCGGTGGTAAAGCCCGTTGCAGTCAGGTATTTAGGAATATATTGAATGTCTCTTCTGGTAACATAAAAATTATAAAAGATGCCTTTGTGTTTACCCTTGATGCCCAGTTCATTCCTAATGGTTTCAAAAGAGGATGCATCTGCGGTCTCCGTTTCACTAATTAAGAATTGATCAAAAAACTCACCATCACTGGCAAGGTCAGGAACCTCAAATGTTATTTTTTGAGGTGTATGATCAAACTGATGATAAACTTGAAAAAGTTCATGAAGCTGATATTGATGATAAAGGTGAAGATTGGTTCGCTTTTCTTCGCTTTTTGCACTGTTTAGCCAAACCTGAGCACTGTCTTGCTTAAACAAGTTATCCAGTGAGCCACTGGACAAAGGCCTCACACCTCCTGATTCAAATTGCTGATGCCTCATGCGAGTGAAATTTACCAACATCTGATACTTACCTGGGTTCCAACGGGCGTATATCCCATAGATAGTTGCTAGCACATTGTGGTCCCCGCGACTTTTCAATGCACCTACCTGCTTATCGGAGGTAATGCGTTTAAATTCAAAACCCACATTAAAAACAGTGCTGTCACTCCTGCTGAATGAAACATCTACCATGCTTCTTCCATTTCCACCAAAGGTTACCCCCAGCCTGCTGTATGGAGATTTGGTATCATAATATCGAATATCCTGAGGGTTAATAACATAAGTATTGAAAGAGTTGAACCCGGAACTGGCACCGATAATTTCAGGTATCTCATAGTAAAGAGGTCTTATTGCAGTTCCAATGTTTCCCAGGTCCTGCATTTTATTATCTAGTCGATTTACGTAATTATGCTTGTGCAGATTTTCAGCCAGCGTGTCCACTGAATAGGTTTTTGGGTCATCAAACTTAATATGCTCCTCTTTGGTGTATTTGGTGGTTTCCGGTCCAAATACCTGCTTGGTAGAATCATCTAGAATTTGCGCACACACAAATGGTGTGAGTCCAAATATTAATAAAACTACAATCAAGGTTTTTTGCCAGGTCATGTGCGAAAATATGAATCAGATTTTACTATTTTTAACACTTTTTAGGCTATTTAACACAATTTCATTGAACTCCTGCTGCTTATCTATAAATGCACATTCTATGGGCAAGTAGTAAAGAGGCATACCCTCCAACACCTCTTTCAATTCCATCAATCTTACCATGTCCTTTTCTGTGGTTAGCAGAATGTTGTTGTCTCCGGGTAATTTTGCAAAACGATTTTTCAAGTCTGCCATTTCCTTCGAGCTATATCGATAATGATCCCCGTAACCAACATGTTCACTAAGTTTATATTTACTATAAACATATCGGACCAAAGTTTCTGATTTCGCTATTCCGGAGAATAAAAGCACTGTTGGGTCTCCCGACGGTTTCATTCCGGTGGTGAAGTGTAGGGGATCCAGGTAATTGATATAGGTAAAGAACACCGGGACTTCAGCATGGTACTTTCTTACCTGAGCAACATACTCCTGACGTTTGTTCATTCCCAGCTCTGGCGGACATTTTGTCACCACCACTACATCGGCCCTGGCAGCTCCTTTTCTAGGCTCACGAAGTCTTCCTGAAGGCAAAAGAAGATCATTAAAAAAAGGAGTCCAATAATCTGTAACCAATATACTAAATTGAGGTTTTACTGCGAGGTGTTGAAAGGCATCATCCAAAACAATCGCTTGGATATCAGGTCCTTCAAAAAGAATATTCGGTATGGCCAAAGCCCTTGATTCACCCACGGCAACTTTTAGCTGAGGTTGAAATTTCAAAAACATCTGCAATGGCTCGTCTCCAATATCTGATGCCTTATCGTCAATTTTAGCCAATCTGAATCCGCTCGTTTTCCGTCCGTAACCCCGGCTCAAAACTGCTAGCCTAAAATTGGGCATCAGCAATCTGATCAAATACTCAACCATGGGAGTTTTGCCGTTCCCTCCTACACTCAGATTACCCACCGATATTATGCACGATTGGAAGCTAAAAGATTTTTTGTAGCCAACACGATAGAGGTAGTTGCGGAAACCAACAATCAGGCCATACAGCACACTGGCAGGCCACAGAAAAACTCTTAACAATTGTTTCATATAGAACAATCAAATGACACTTGCATATACTTTCAATTGAATTAACTTAGTGCCCTGACATATGATAAAAGAGTAGCAAATTTCCATAATTATGGTGAAAATAAAAGACATCACCCAGTATTTAGAGCAATTTGCCCCTTT
>QIMC01000409.1 GCA_003232185.1 Flammeovirgaceae bacterium
ACCCTCAAAGGAGCGGTAAACTTCAGTATTCATTTCCTCTAGCAAGGAAACAGCTTCATAGTTTTCATTACCTCCGTTTTCATTGGGAATCCATTCACCTTCTTCCCTTGAATAATCAAGATACAGCATTGAAGCCACTGCATCAACCCGAAGTCCATCCGCATGGAAATAATCCAACCAGAAGACAGCGTTGCTAATTAAAAATGCCCGTACTTCATTGCGACTATAATTGTAAATAGCACTTTTCCAGTCAGGATGGTAACCTTTCCTGGGATCCGCATGCTCATATAAATGTGAACCATCAAATTCTGCAAGGCCATGGGCGTCGGTGGGAAAATGCGATGGAACCCAATCCAGAATTACTCCAATTCCTGCCTTGTGAAAACGATCTATCAGTTGCATAAATTCCTGGGGTGTTCCGAATCGTGCACTGGGAGCAAAATATCCGGTAATCTGATACCCCCAGGAACCAAAAAACGGGTGTTCCATTACCGGCATCAACTCTATATGAGTGTATCCCATTTCCTGTACATAAGATACAAGCTCTTCTGACAGTTCTAAATAGCTTAAACTATGACCTGTTTGCTCATGTCTTTTCCAAGAGCCCAAATGGACTTCATACACCGACATCGGAGATTTGAGATTATTTATCTTCGGTCGTTCCTTTAGCCAAGTTTTGTCCTTCCATTGGTAATCCAGATCCCAAACAACTGATGCAGTTTTAGGAGGCACTTCCCACAGAAAAGCAAATGGATCACCCTTTTCCAATATAGCTCCTCCCTTATTTGACTTAATCTCATATTTATAGATAGCTCCTGCCTCAACACCAGGAATAAAACCCTCCCAGATTCCAGATTCATCCCACCGAGGCAGTAGTTGATAGTGTTTCGACTGCCAATTATTAAATGAACCTATGACACCTACTTTCGAAGCATTTGGAGCCCATACTGCAAAGTACACTCCTTTCTCTCCTGCTACCTCCAGCAGATGTGACCCAAATTTTTGGTATAGCCGGTAATGTTTTCCTGAACGAAAAAGGTCAACGTCGAAATCGGTAAACAAGCTATGGGCTTTCACCATGGAGTTTTTACGCTTTGTGCTCATTGGTTTGAGTAAAATAAGTCAATGTTTATAACTATAAGATAGTAAATATTACAAGGCCGGTGATAGTTAGTTCTCCTCTGACCTACTCTATTGGGGTGAGCAATTCAGGAACGAAATTCAATGAAACAGAGTTGACACAATGGCGCAGGTTCTTGTCGGTCAGGAATTCACCTTCGAATACATGACCAAGGTGTCCCTCACAACGGGCACATACAATTTCAGTACGTTGTCCATCGGCATCAAGTAAATGCTTCACCGCATTGGGTATTTCATTGTCGAAACTTGGCCACCCGCATTGTGAATTGAACTTGTGTTGAGAATAATAAAGGGGCGCATTACATTTTTTGCAGATGTAGGTGCCCTCAATTCTATGGTCATTGTATTTTCCTGAAAAGGGGGCTTCTGTCCCCTTATTATTAATTATTCTCTGCTCTTCAGAAGTAAGATGGTTCGATTTCATTTTATAATTGCTTTGTACTGAACACTAGTTGATCCTTACAAAATGGATCTATGTGCCCGAGGTTATGGCTATTTTATTTTTTCTAGATCCTAAATAATGATCCATTTCCTGCATACTCATAGCGTTAAAGGTCATTTTTTTAACCAAACCAGCCTTTCTCGCCACACAAATACCGTAATAAACATCTTCTAGCCCAGCTTTATCATGGGCATCTGGGTTGATGCTAATCTTTACTCCTTTTTCAACGGCATAATGGATCCATCTCCAATCCAGATCCAAACGCCAAGGGTGCGCATTAATTTCAATTACTACTTTAAATTGGGCACAGGCATCAATAATTTTTTTATGATCGATTGGATACCCCTCCCGTTTTAAAAGTAGTCGACTGGTGGGATGCCCCAAGATTGTGGTATATGGATTCTGTATGGCTTTTAACAACCTTTTGGTAGCCTTCTCAAGGTCCATGCTCAAATTAGAATGAACCGAAGCTACTACAAAATCAAAAGTATGCAATACAGAATCAGGGTAATCCAAACTGCCATCGTTAAGTATATCGGATTCAATTCCCTTAAATATTCTAAAAGGAGCCAACTCCTGGTTTAGTTTATCTATTTCGTGGTGCTGCTCCAACACCTTATCTTCATCCAATCCATTAGCATACACCGCAGTTTGGCTATGATCACTTATCCCTAAATACCCATAACTCAATTCTTTGCATGCTCTGGCCATGTCTCCCAGACTGTGCTTTCCGTCACTATAGGTAGAATGATTGTGCAATATTCCTTTGATATCGTCCAATACAATGATATCATCCATCTTTTTGTCCGACAGGAAGTCTCTCTCGTACCTGCCTTCCCTCAACTCGGGTATTATTACCGGCCACCCCATTACATCATAGATCGCTGACTCGTCATTATGTGCATGCACCAATACTTCCTTTAAAGACTTTCCTTGATCATTTGTCAATAATAAATGATCGTTACTTCCGGTATAGTAGACTAATTTGGTACCATATTCTTCATATTTGCAATACCTAACATCCAATAACACGTTTATAGATAAATTTGCTCCTATCCACCTTAGTGGCCCGGATAATTGCAAGTTCTTACGCAACCCTTCCAGATTGTCTAAATAATCAACCGCATACTCAATGTTGTCGGTGGCCCAAATATATTGAAGACTGCTGATCACCTCTGACTTTCTCCGGTATGCTCCAGTACGGGTGATTTGAACCTCCGGAAATTGTGACATTAATTGCTTTTCGAAGCTCAACCCCAGCAAATGTGCCTGTTTGTAGTGTATCAGACCCTTATTGGATAAATGAAATTTCATGATCTGCAGCACCTTATCTTGGGTCTTTACCCCAAAACCTGATAGGTCGGCCAATGCTCCCTGTTCAGCTGCAGATAGTAGATCCTCGGGAGTTTCTACCCCCAATTGATCCCAAACTGTTTTAATTTTTCTGGAACCAAGTCCCTTGATCTTCGATAACTCCAGGATTCCCACTGGGGTCTGTTGCACTAAATTTTTCAATGCACTACTTTCTCCGGTATGGTTTATCTCCTGAATGGTGGATGCTATGCTTTTTCCTACTCCCGATAATTGGGACAGCTTATTTTCATCTAACTGGCTGAGACTCTGTTCAGTCCTTTCCAGATTGTAAACAGCAGTCTGGTAACTGCGTATCTTGAATGGGTTTTCACCGTATAACTCCAAGAGAGACGCCGTCAATTTAAGGATTTCAATGATTCCCTTGTTATCCAAAAGTTTAGGTGTGTTGGTTCTTATTTTAAGTTAATAAAGATAATTTATGTAGGTATAATTCTTCCTTATTGCCTACAAATATAATGGAGTTCCCTGATAACATCATATTATAGCTTAGTATGTAATAAACACAAACCCTATTCTGAATATTTATTGTACCTACATAAATTAGAAAAAAACATTTTATCTGAAAATTTTGTAATTTAGAAAGCCCTGAATAACAAAAAGTGGCAAAAATAAACTACCTCGACGCAGAGCATGCGAGGTATTAAGTTGAATTTATTTTAATATTTCGACGCAAAGCGTCAGGGAATTAAACCCAAGCCGAAGCGAACGCGAAGGAGCATTAATCAATTCTTATGAACTATTGGCTGGTTAAATCTGAACCTTCTGAATATTCTTATGATGATCTGGTAAGGGATGGAAGTACCTATTGGGATGGTGTGCGAAATTACGCTGCCCGAAAAAACATGAAAACCATGAAAATCGACGACCGGGTGTTGTTTTATCACAGCGTAAATGAAAAATCAGTGATTGGAATCAGCAAAGTAGTGAAGGAGCACTATCAAGATCCGACCACGGAAGACGAACGTTGGGTAGTGGTAGATCTTGCAGCCGAACAAAAGCTCAAGAGTCCGGTTACGCTTAGCCAAATAAAAGCAGATGCTGATTTAGCTGATATTGCCTTGGTTCGACAGAGTAGACTCTCGGTGATGCCTTTGACTAAAGAAGCATTCGAACGTATTGTTGAAATGAGTAAATAATTTCTATTGATGGGTATGAAATACCTATTTATTTATTGCAATCTGGCATTTTTCAGTTGCTCCATTTACGGGCAGGTGAATCAACCCCTTCGACTAGAAGTAGAACTTGATCGGGAGGATTTAGACTATACGGTCATGTCTATGAAGGAAAAGGGGATTGTACTTTTCCGAGAACTGAAATACCGGCAGGATATCAAAAAGAAAGTCTGGGAAGTAGTAAAGTTGGATACTGTTCTACAAAACACACTTTCTAAGAAATACTATCTGGACGTTAAAGCGGAATTGATCGGATATGAATACCGGTCAAACCATTTCTATTTCCTTTTCAGAATGGGTCCGTACTTTACAAATGACCTGAAGATCATCAAAATCAACATGGATACTGGTGACCAGATTCGGTATGATATTAAACAGATCGTTCCGATGAGTCTTACAGAGTTTACCATTATTGGAGATGCTGCATTGCTAGGGGGATATGTAAACTACCGCCCTGCACTAATACACTACAGTTTTAAAACTGAAAAAATCAAAGTACTTCCGGGAATATATAGAAACCAAAGTGAGCTGGTTGAATTAAATATTGACGAAGCAACCAACACATTTTCGGTAATATTGACCGAAAGAACGAGAGATCGATTATCCACTATTTCAATAAAGCGTTTCAATGCTGTTGGCGAACTGATATTAAATACAAAATTGGAGCCACAGCATAATACCAGTATACTCTATGGTAGAGTAACCAGTTACTCTGCTAATCATCAGTTTATCGTAGGCACCTTTGCTCATAGGAGAAGCAATTATTCAAGGGGTATATATATCGCTCATCTTGATCCAAACTCTGAAGAACAACCAAAAATTACTTATTTTAACTTTGGGGAGCTAAAGAATTTTTTTAACTATATGAAGGCAAAAAGGGCTAAACGGGTAAAAGACAGAGCTGAACGAAGAAAAATTGAAGGCAAAAAGATGCGATTCAACTATCGATTTATGGTGCATGACATAATTAAAGAAAACGGAAATTTCCTGATGATTGGAGAAGCTTATTATCCCAAATATAACAATGCGAATTTTAATTATTCATACGGATTTACACGTTCCTTTGATGGATATAAATATACCCACGCTGTAATCATAGCCTTTGATGCTGATGGCAAGCTAGTTTATGACAATAGCTTTGAAATTAATGATGTATTGACCTTTCAGTTGAAGCAAATGGTCAATGTTAGTGTTCAAGATCATAAGGTTATCCTTTTATACACTTATGAGAATGTAATAAGGTCTAAAATAATTCAAGGAGATGAGGTATTGGAAGGAAAGGCGTTTAATGAGATAGCATTGGCCTTTGAAAATGACATTATAAGAACTAACAATACCAAGATGGGCGGGTTAAAAAAATGGTATGGCGATTACTTCTTTGCTTATGGAGTTCAAAAGATCAAGAATTTGACCCCAGGCGGTATCGAAATGAATAGAAAAGTATTCTATGTCAATAAGATTGTTTATGCGCATGATCCGGACAATGCAAAAACCTCTGCAGAAACCCGATAATTTAATTATTCGAGATACTTAAAGCATTTGTTGAGCATCTTTTCCTATATTTGCCCTACCCGTTTATGCAGAAGAGATTAATACTTGACGGTCCCCTTCTAGAAATCACTATAAGCCGGCTTTGTCAACAGCTGATCGAAAATCATCAAGATTTTAGAAATTCCGTAATACTGGGACTACAGCCACGTGGTGTATTTCTGGCAAAAAGAATACAGCAGAAACTGGAGCGCCTGCTTAAAAATCCAGTACTCATGGGACTTCTGGATATTACTTTCTACCGAGATGATTTCCGTAGACGAGATGTTCCATTGGAAGCCAATACTACTTCTGTCCCATTTATTATTGAAAATAAAAAGGTAGTACTGGTAGATGACGTGTTGTATACCGGACGAAGTGTGAGGGCCGCAATGGATGCCATGATAGCATTCGGCAGACCCAGCAAAGTAGAGTTACTAGTCTTGGTCAATCGCAGATATAGCCGGGATCTGCCAATACAGCCAGACTATATTGGAAAAAATGTAAATACCATGCCTTCACAAAGGGTTTTAGTGGAATGGGAAGTCCAGGGGGCTAAAAAAGATAACATTTGGTTAGTAAACAACTGAATCAATGTCGCAACTGAGCGTTCGTCACTTATTAGGAATCAAACATCTTTCCAATGAGGACATTAATTTGATTTTTCAAACAGCTGATAAATTCAAAGACGTAATTAATAGACCTATAAAAAAGGTCCCTTCCTTACGAGATATCACCATTGCCAATATCTTCTTTGAAAGCTCTACCCGCACCAAACTGTCTTTTGAATTAGCTGAAAAGAGACTTTCTGCTGACGTAGTTAACTTTTCATCATCCGGAAGTTCAGTAAAGAAAGGAGAAACTTTAATAGACACGGTTAATAATATTCTAGCCATGAAGGTAGATATGGTGGTGCTCCGGCATAGTAGCCCTGGTGCTCCTCATTTTCTTTCCAAATACATCGATGCAAATATTATCAATGCCGGTGATGGAACACATGAGCACCCTACACAGGCCTTATTAGATGCCTTTTCCATAAGAGAAAGATTGGGAAGTGTGGAAGGAAAGAAGGTGGTGATCATTGGTGACATCCTACATAGCCGGGTAGCTTTATCCAACATATTTGCACTTCAGAAGTTAGGGGCTGAAGTAATGGTATGCGGGCCAAATACTTTGATACCCAAATATATAGATCAACTTGGAGTACAGGTAGAGTTAGATTTAGATAAAGCTTTGGCGTGGTGCGACGTAGCCAATATCTTAAGGATTCAATTAGAAAGGCAACAAATAAAATACTTCCCTTCTCTTCGGGAGTACACCCTATACTATGGTGTCAATCGTAAACGGCTGGATGTACTCAAGAAACCGATTACTATCATGCATCCTGGTCCAATTAACCGCGGAGTTGAAATTCAAAGCGATGTCGCTGACTCAGAGCATTCAATAATATTAGGACAAGTTGAGAACGGGGTAGCTATTCGAATGGCAGTATTATACCTGCTTGCCGGAGCCGGACTGAAACAATAAGTAATTCTTCTTTTTTATTCCGCAGTAGTCTTGGTAATTTTGAAGGACAATAACACAAAACATGTACTACAACTCCATTATAGATACTATTGGCAACACACCCATGGTCCGCCTTAATAAAGTTACCAAAGGTATAAAAGGGACCATACTGGTAAAAGTCGAGTACTTTAACCCTGGCAATTCCATGAAAGACCGCATAGCCCTTAGCATGATTGAAGATGCTGAAGCCAGCGGCATATTAAAGCCAGGTGGGACAATTATTGAAGGAACATCTGGAAACACCGGTATGGGGCTGGCACTGGTGGCAATAGCCAAAGGCTATAAATGTGTGTTTACCTTATCTGACAAACAATCCCAGGAGAAAATTGATATTCTGAGAGCTGTTGGAGCAGAAGTAATTGTTTGTCCTACCAATGTACCTCCTGATGACCCACGCTCCTACTATTCTGTGGCAAAGAAAATTAATGAGGATACACCCAATTCTTTTTACCCAAATCAATATGACAATATAAATAACACCAGAGCGCACTATGAGACCACTGGTCCTGAGATTTGGAAGCAAACAGAAGGAGAAATCACACACCTGGCAGCAGGAGTTGGTACTGGTGGGTCTATGTGTGGGACCGCTAAATATTTGAAGGAACAAAATTCAGCAATAAAGTCTGTGGGCATTGACAGTTACGGCTCCGTGTTTAAAAAATATAAGGAGACCGGTGAATTCGATAAGAAAGAAATTTATCCGTATCTAACTGAAGGCATTGGCGAGGATATTCTCCCAAAAAACGTTGATTTCAACCTGATTGACACTTTTATTAAAGTTACAGATAAGGACAGTGCCATAATGACCAGAAAGCTGGCTCGTGAGGAGGGTCTTTTTGTTGGCTGGTCCTGTGGTTCAGCTGTATTTGGCGCACTGGAATATGCCCGGGTAAACCTAACTATTGATGATACTATGGTAATTATTCTGCCAGATCATGGAACCCGATATTTAGGTAAAATCTACAATGACATCTGGATGAAGGACCATGGATATGTGGAAAGCATGGATTTTGCTAACGCCCGGGATATAATTGACAACAGGTCAATGAACGGTAGCCTAATGACGGTTGAAGGGCATCAAAGTGTAGATGATGCAATCAAAATGTTACATTCACGAAGTATCTCTCAACTACCGGTCACTCAAGATAAAGAATTTATAGGAAGCCTGAGCGATTCCAAAATCCTAAGACAATTAATAGAAAATCCCGAGTTGAAAAACCAGCCGGTATCTCAGGTCATGGATCCTCCCTTTCAATTTGTTGCAATGGATAATACCTTAGACGTTTTAAGTTCTCTTATTAACAAAGACAATAAAGCTTTATTGGTGCGTGATGAACAAGACCAGGTGCATATCATTACCCAACACGACCTACTGATGGCCATGACCCAATAATAATTCAATAATTTTTTACATTGATTTCCAAAAAATAAACCCCGCGGTTAGCGGGGTTACATTATAGAACAAGGCTACTTGTTTCTAGGTATAAATTATTTTTTCTTCCTACCAATGCATTTTATTCATCAATTGAATAAAATATCTGGAGAAAGGGCACACAATCTAGTAACTGGCGTTCAAAATTGCAATTTAAAATTGAAGTTCGTTTTACTTTCGTAGCTGAAAGCAGCTTTTGGTAGCAGCTGTTAGTAGTCTGCGACTACGAACCAGTAAACTGCACGGAATATCTTCCATAGCTGGAAGCTACGGAAAGCTACTTCAAATATACAACTACTAAAATTTCCACTCGGTGGTTGCAGCTTTGAGTATAAATTATCTAATTTCGCTGGCACAAGTACCACCAAATACGGATGGATATAAAGAAGTTAGATAAAATATTAGTTGCGAATCGAGGTGAGATCGCCATCAGGCTGTTACGAGCAGCGTCAGAATTAAATATTCCGACTGTTGCAATCTATACCTATGAAGACCGCTATTCCCTGCACCGGTATAAAGCTGATGAAGCCTATCAGATTGGTGCCAACGATGACCCTCTAAAACCTTATCTTGATATTGAAGAGATTATTGGCCTGGCCAAACGCCATAATGTGGATGCGATCCATCCAGGGTACGGCTTTCTCTCTGAAAACGTAACCTTTGCCCGAAGGTGCGCCGAAGAAGGTATTATTTTTATAGGTCCAGTTGCTGAGGTAATGGATCAATTGGGTGACAAAGTAGCAGCCAAGCTAATAGCCATAAAAGCCGGTGTTCCTGTGATAGAGGATAGCAAACAGAAGCTTGACTCTGACAAGATCACTATTGCGGAAGCCAAACGAATTGGATACCCAGTAATGATCAAAGCCGCATCCGGCGGTGGCGGTAGGGGTATGCGGGTAGTACATAATCAAAAAGAGCTTATTAAGGGTTTTCATGAAGCGAGTAAAGAAGCTTTGAATGCGTTTGGCGACGGCACCATATTTCTTGAAAAGTACATTGATTCTCCCAAACATATCGAGGTCCAGATCATGGGAGATAACTATGGAAATCTGGTTCATCTATATGAGAGAGACTGCTCGGTACAGCGCCGTTTTCAAAAGGTGGTGGAAATTGCTCCCTGTCCAACCCTTAAGCAGGATACAAAAGAAAAAATCTATCAATATGCCCTGAATATTACTGGGTTTGTTAACTACAACAATGTTGGCACTGTGGAGTTCCTGGTGGATAAAGAAGAGAATATCTTTTTTATAGAGGTAAATCCTAGAATTCAGGTTGAACATACCATTACTGAGGAAGTTACCGGCATTGATATTGTACGCTCACAAATCCTGATTGCCAAAGGATATCCATTGAATGATCCACGAATTTTTATTAATAGTCAGGAAGATATTCAATGCAATGGTTATGCGATACAGTGTCGGGTTACCACCGAAGATCCGATGAATAATTTTCAACCCGATTATGGGACCATCATCGCCTACAGAAACGCCGGTGGATTCGGAATTCGTCTAGACGAAGGAAGCAGTTATCCAGGAGTAAGGATCTCACCTTTTTTCGATTCCATGCTGGTAAAAGTTTCCGCCTGGGGCCGGACTTTGAAAGGAGCATCTTACCGTTTACACAGGACCCTGCGGGAATTCAGAATCAGGGGAGTAAAAACCAATATCGGATTTTTAGAAAACGTTATTTCACACCGGACATTCTATAGGGGTGATGCTACAGTAAAGTTTATCGACAACCATCCAGAGCTTTTTAATATTCCAAAAAAGCTGGACAGAGGAACAAAGACCCTGCGATATCTTGCTGATGTAATCGTAAACGGAAATCCTGATGTAAAACACTTAGACACGGAACGCGAATTCAGAACGCCCGTGGTACCTTCATTTGATCGATACAGTGACTATCCTTATGGAACCAGGGACCGCTTAAAGGAACTTGGCAGAGAAGGGTTTATAAAGTGGCTTAAAGACTCAAAAGCTGTGCAATATACGGACACTACTTTTAGAGATGCACACCAGTCACTGCTGGCAACCCGGGTACGTACAGTAGATATGCTTCATGTCGCAGAGGGGTTTGCAAAAAATCATCCACAGGTGTTTTCTATGGAAGTTTGGGGAGGTGCCACCTTCGATGTGTGCATGCGCTTCTTGCATGAAAGCCCATGGAAACGGCTGCAGTTACTTAGAAGTGCCATGCCTAATGTACTTCTTCAGATGCTATTGAGGGGTTCAAACGCAGTTGGCTACAAAGCTTACCCTGACAACCTGATTGAAAAATTCATTGAAAAAAGCGCCGAAACCGGAATTGATATATTCAGGATCTTTGACTCTCTGAACTGGGTTGAGGCCATGAAAGTAAGTATTCGGGCGGTTCGAGAACGAACAGAGGCATTGGCCGAAGCTTGTATTTGCTATACAGGAGATCTAACCAATCCGAATAACACCAAGTACACCCTGCAGTATTATCTTGATATGGCCCGTCAATTGGAAGATGAGGGAGCCCATATCCTGGCGATTAAGGATATGGCAGGGTTGCTCAAACCCATGGCAGCAGAGCTGTTGATCACTGAGTTAAAAAAAGCCACAGACCTTCCAATTCACCTACATACACATGATACATCTTCCATCCAGGCTGCTACCTACCTAAAAGCAATTGAAGCTGGAGTGGATGTTATTGACCTTGCATTGAGCTCGGTTTCCGGATTAACCTCCCAACCGAATTTCAATTCAATGGCAGCATCAATGGAACATCATCCACGGGATCAGCCAATGAATCTTGCAAAACTAAATGAGTATGCAAACTACTGGGAAGATGTTAGGGAGTTTTATTATCCATTTGAATCGGGACTGAAGGCAGGAACTGCCCAGGTATATGAACATGAGATTCCCGGTGGCCAATATTCTAATTTACGACCTCAGGCCATTGCCTTGGGCCTTGAAGATAAGTTTGAGCAGATAAAAAAGAACTATCACCTGGTAAATAAAATGTTTGGGGACATCGTCAAAGTGACTCCATCCTCTAAGGTGGTGGGTGACATGGCCTTATACATGACTTCCAACAGCTTGACTGTTGATGACATAATGGATACAGGTAAAGGGCTTTCATTCCCAGATTCTGTGATAGGCTTTTTCAAGGGAGATTTGGGTCAGCC
This sequence comes from Flammeovirgaceae bacterium, assembly GCA_003232185.1. Lineage (GTDB taxonomy): Bacteria > Bacteroidota > Bacteroidia > Cytophagales > Cyclobacteriaceae > SZUA-3. The sequence goes on from QIMC01000409.1 coordinate 11,805, forward strand.
TTTTGGAGGGTTTCCTAAAGAATTGCAAAACATCATTTTAAAAGGTGAGAAGGGGATAACTGACAGACCGAACAAACACTTGGAACCTATTGACTTTCATCTGGGTTTTGAGCAGTTTCAACAAAAATTCCCGGGAAATACTGATTTTCTGGACTTCTTGAGCCATCAACTCTACCCCAAAGTATTCGAGGACTACTTTTCCTACAAACAAGTGTATGGCGAAGTTTGGTATATTCCCACCTTAGGTTTCTTTTATGGACTTAAACAAGATGAAGAAACACTGGTTCAAATTGCCAATGGAAAATCCATTATAATCAAGATGTTGTTTGTCTCAGAGCCGGATAGTGATGGTATGCGAACAGTATCCTTTGAGTTGAATGGACAAACACGTCGGATTAAAATACGGGATCACAGTTTCGAAGCAACCCGACCAATTCACCAAAAAGCCCAAACAGACTTTGAGATTGGGGCACCCCTTCAAGGCCGAATTGCACAGATTTGTGTAAGTGTAGGAGATGAAATAAAGGAAAACGACCCTCTTTTTGTAATCGAAGCAATGAAGATGGAAACCTCAGTTACCGCTGTAAATTCCGGAAAAGTAAGGAAGATTCATCTCGAAACAGGAGTTATTGTTGGGCAAGATGACTTAATAATTGAGCTGGAAGGAGAATCATAACTTTTAAGCACCGTTGGAATGGTTTTTGGTGCTCTTATGAAATATTGATACGCATATTATTAGATATTTCTTACATAGCGTACCTAAGCACTAATTTCTATCAGGAACCTGGTCTGGATTGGGGCTATATTTGATACCTATATTAAAAAATAATTTACAATGCATAGGCTTTTTCTTTTTCTTGTCGCTTCTATAGTATCAGGTAATGTCAATGCAGGGCACTTTTCCAGCAATTCTGGTGACAACGATTCACTCAAAACGGCCCCAACCAGCTGGTGGATGTTAGACCCGGATAGTGACCAGGTACCAGGAGTTAGTACCGACAAAGCATATGAGTTCCTGAAAGGAAGAACTTCTCACACCGTGATAGTGGCAGTAATAGATTCCGGGATTGATATTGACCATGAAGACCTCAAAGAAGTTATTTGGATCAATAGTGGGGAAATAGCCGGAAACGGTATCGATGATGATAACAACGGATATGTTGATGATGTGCATGGTTGGAATTTCTTAGGAGGAAAGAACGGTGATAATATTGAATTTGACAGTTATGAACTCACCAGGGAGTATGTTAGACTACAAGGGAAGTATCAGGATCTGCCAGAAGCCCAGCAGCTGGCAGATGACGAGTGGGATTACTATAACAAAATCCAAAAGGAGTATAATAGTACAGTAGAAAAAATGGAGGGGCAGTATGCAGGATTTAGAGAGTTTTACCAACAGTATAAGAAAGCGGACCGGTTGTTAAAGGCTTATATCGATTTGGAGACACTTACTAAAGAGGATTTAACCTCCTGGGATTCTCCGGATGACAAAATAATTTTGGCCCGTGACATAATGTTGACCGCGTTTGACAATGGGCTGGATTCCAGTCAAATGGAACAAGGCATCAAGTACTTTACTACTGCTTTGAATTATGGCTACAATCAGGAATTTAACCCCAGAGATGTAATAGGTGATGATGTACACGACCCCTATGAGAAATCCTATGGGAACAGTGATGTAAAAGGTAACTTCTCCTTTCACGGTACCCATGTAGCGGGTATCATTGCTGCAAGTCGAATGAATGATACGGGTATTTCTGGAATTGCAGATAATGTCAGGATCATGGTTATACGGGCAGTACCCAATGGAGATGAGCGCGACAAAGATGTGGCCAATGCTATTATCTATGCGGTGGAAAATGGAGCACAGATCATTAATATGAGCTTTGGCAAGCGATTCAGCCCTGATAAAGAAGTAGTAGATAAAGCTGTGAAGTACGCGGAATCAAAGGGTGTTCTACTGATCCATGCCGCTGGAAATAGTTCCCATGATACTCAAGAAGTAAAGAACTACCCCCAGAAAAATATTTCTTCAACAGGCACCAATGTAAACAATTGGTTGGAAGTGGGTGCGGTCAGTTGGAAAGGAAAGCAAGACCTGGTGGCCTCATTTTCAAATTATGGAAAAACCTCTGTGGATATTTTTGCACCGGGAGTAGACATCTTATCAACTGCCCCGGATCAGGATTATCAAAAGGCCAGTGGGACTTCCATGGCAGCACCGGTTACCACAGGTGTAGCAGCACTGATAATGTCCTACTTCCCTGGCCTAAGTGGTGTAGAGGTAAAAAACATTATTCTGAAATCAGCTGTAAGTTACCGTTCACAAAAAGTAAATATACCTGGCAAAGATGATCAGGCAAAATTTGGACAACTGAGTCAAACCGGCGGAGTAGTTAATGCCTATGAAGCAGTGAAATTGGCACAAAAAAGCAGACCCAAAAGCAAGAAACTACTTAGAGAATAACCCTTATTTAGTTTTTAGTTTTGAGTGATTAGTGATTAGTGGTAGGTAAATTCGTTGAATGCCCACTAAAAACTAATCACTCACCACTAAAAACTACAATATGTACTCACTCAAGTCTTTAATTTTAACTAGCCGGTCCAGCCTTTCAGTGACCAACTCTTTGGTAATCACTACCTGAGCATTGGGTGCAATCACATCAGGCATATCAAACAACAGGTCGTTTAGTAAGTGACTCATAACCGTATGCAACCTGCGGGCTCCAATGTTTTCCACATCCTCGTTAACCTTAAAGGCTATCTCCGCAATTTCATGAAGTGCTTCCTCCTGAAAACTGAGCGTAACGTCTTCTGCATTGAATAGTGCTTCGTACTGTTTGGTTAAAGCGTTTTTAGGTTCTTTAAGTATATGGTAAAAATCTTCCTTGGTCAGGGATTCTAATTCCACTCTAATGGGAAACCTCCCCTGTAATTCTGGAATCAGGTCGCTGGGCTTGGATACATGAAATGCCCCGGCAGCAATAAACAGAATATGGTCTGTTTTGATTACTCCATGCTTGGTATTTACTGCAGTGCCTTCAACCACCGGCAACAGATCCCTTTGTACTCCCTCGCGGCTAACATCAGGCCCAGACTGCTTTCCTGAACCACTGGCAATTTTATCGATCTCATCAATAAAAATTATCCCGGTATTTTCAGCTCTGCGAATGGCCTCGTCTTTAACTTCATCCATATCAATCAGTTTGGCTGCTTCACCCTCCAACAATATCCGCCTGGCCTCTTCAATAGTGACTTTACGTTTCTTGTCCTTCTTAGGCATCATATTGCCAATCATTTCCTGAAGGTTGATCATAGAAGACTCATCCATCATACCACCACCAATCATACCCACTCCTCCGTTCGCGGGTTTTTTAACATTGATCTCAATCTTGCGATGATCTAATTCCCCACTACGGATCTTATCCCGAAAACGCTCTCGGGTACGCTCATTCAACTCTACGTCGTTCTGTGGTGTTGTGCTGTCAGCCTGCTCTTCGCTTGGTCTGGATACATTTGTGGCAAGTTTTATGGGTGGTATTAATGCATCCAATATAATATCCTCAACTATTAATTCAGCTTTTTCCTTCACTTCCTCCTGCCTCTTGGTTTTGACCAAATTTACTGCTTGCTCAACCAGGTCACGTACCATGCTTTCCACATCACGCCCCACATAACCAATTTCGGTAAATTTGGATGCCTCGACTTTGGAAAATGGCGCATCAGCCAAATTTGCAAGCCTGCGGGCAATCTCAGTTTTTCCTACCCCGGTAGGTCCTATCAACAAAATATTATTTGGTATTATCTCATTCTTCATGTCTGAAGTAACACTCATACGACGCCATCTATTTCTGAGCGCAATAGCCACATTGCGTTTAGCATCTTTCTGTCCAATTATATATTTATCCAACTCCACCACAATCTCACGTGGAGTTAAATACTGCTTTTCATTTAACATCATCTATTTCCTGGTTATAAAACTATTCAAATCGGCTACTAAAGTAAAATAATCGTATCCGCCTCCGGCATGGTAAATACTACGAGTATAAGCCAGTTCAAATTTTTGGATACGCAATACGAATCCAAATGACAATCCGGCACCTCCGCTGGTTTCTGACAATCTTAACTCCTGGCGAACCAAATGATTGTACCCCAGGCGCAAATTAAAATTCCTATTGATCAATACTTCAGTCCCAATGGCTATATGCCGCATTATTCTATCAAAGGTACCCACCTTAGTTGGATCTCCTTCTCCGGTTCCGGTGGGGTCAAATAATTCTTCATTTACCAGCCCCAAATTATAGCCAGTCAGGCTTAAACGAAAGGGCATATGTTTTGGTTTAAAGGTAACACCCAGTTGGACATCAAAGGGTAATTCAGATTCACTGGTCTGGGTGAATTCTGAAAGCATCACCCCCACATTTCTAAAGCTTAGTCCTATCGTAAGGTCATGATTCGGGTGTCTAAATATTCCACCAATATCCAGCAGCATCGCGGTTGCATTATAACCGGCCAGGGCTGAGGACATGATTTTTAGATCTGCGCCCAACTGCATTGGCCCCAATGGTCTGGCATAGGCAAGCATCAATGCAAATTCTGACCCACTGAAACTTCCTGTTGGGGCTCCTGTAGGGTCAAATCCCTGAAAATCCCCATAATTTAAATACTGAACTCCAATGCCCCAAACACCGGGTATCTTAGATTTATAAACATAGGTTAAGGTACCGTAACTGATATCAGCAACCAATGATTGATAAGTCAATCCAACATGTCCATCCAACAAAGTATCCAGCAAGGCAGGGTTTGAAAGAAACATTTGAGCATCCTGATCCCAACTGCTGACATTAACACCACCCAATGATGCTGACCTGGCGGTGGACGGTAAGTTTAAAAACTGAAAGGATCGTCGACCACCAAACTGAGCCTCCATTTGATACGGGTTTAAAATTATCCATATCCAAATTCCCAGCTTTAACCAATCTTTTAAGTTACCGGCATCCAAGGCCATATTTAAGATCTATTTCTCCGTATCAGTGGGCAACACAAAGTTAACAGGATTTTCTGCCTTTTGTGTCAATAAAGCGATATCAAGTACTTCTGCTGCCGTCTCTACCAGATGAAATTTAAGTCCTTTTAAATAGATTTCACTTATCTCGTCTATATCCTTTTTATTTCTATTACTAAGAATAATCTCTTTTATGCCAGCTCTCTTTGCGGCCAGAATTTTCTCTTTTACCCCTCCCACCGGGAGCACCTTGCCTCTTAAGGTGATTTCTCCGGTCATAGCGATCTTATCTTTTACCTTTCGTTGAGTATAGCTCGAAGCTAGAGAAGTGACCATAGTAATGCCTGCCGAGGGACCGTCTTTAGGAACGGCACCAGCTGGAACATGAATATGCAAATCATATTTATCAAAAACTCTGTGATCTATACCCAACTGATCTGCCTGTGCTTTAAGATACGATAGTGCAGCCACTGCTGACTCCTTCATCACATCTCCCAACTGACCTGATATGGTTAATTTTCCTTTCCCTCGACTCAAACTAGACTCAATAAATAATATCTCCCCCCCTACCTGTGTCCAGGCCAAACCGGTAACTACACCTGCCAATTTATTACCCTGGTATAGTTCCTTGTCAAACTTAGGAGGGCCTATTAAGTTTTCGAGGTGGTCGGGCCCAATGCGACTGAGATGCTCCTCTTCTAATGCTACTGACTTTGCAATTCTTCGGGCTACTCCACCGATTTGTCTTTCCAGATTTCGTACCCCAGACTCCCTGGTATACTTCTCAACAATTTTTACCAATGCAGTCTTGTTCATGGTAAAATTACTTGCTTTCAGTCCGTGTTCTTTCTTTTGTTTTGGTAAAAGATGTTTCTGGGCAATTTTTACCTTCTCATCCAAAGTGTACCCACTAATTTCAATAAACTCCATGCGATCTCGTAAAGCCGGATGAATAGAATCAATGGAATTAGCGGTGGCAATAAACAATACCTT
>QIMC01000273.1 GCA_003232185.1 Flammeovirgaceae bacterium
ACGAACAGCTGCAGAACACGAAACCCCTGTGGAACATTCTAAACGTGTAGCTGTCCGTAGCTTGTAGCTACGGACACTTGTTATTCCCTACGGCTTTATTACAAAACCACCGACTTTCTTAATTAGTCTGTCGTAGGATCGCATTGCTAAACCTACGACCAGTAATATGGTGATTCAATCTAAGGCAACCAGTACGTGGGTTATGCTAGGATCTAGATCAGCCAGTAATTACCTTTCTTAAATTAGGCCTTAATTTCTTGTTATTGGGATGGGTAAAATCCCACGCCATCAGGCGGCAACTTTAGTATATTAGGATCGTATCGCATTTTAGGAAAGGATTCCGTAGTAAATATGATATAAAACAGATTGATTTCGACACCAAGAGATAGGTTATCGTGTGGGTCAGCGTATATGAACCAGAGGATATTTTGTAGTAACCACGGGTAATGTAGTAGATAAAGTAATAGAAGAATATACTAAAAATCAGGATTAAGAGCCACGAGATAAAGATTTTCGTATTAATGATGAAACTTAAGTCGTCTTAAGGCGAAGGTGAATTTGCTAACTTTAGCTGATAGTTGTTTAATTTTGGAAAATTACTATTTTAGTTATGTACAGTCATACCAAGGATAAGGTCAGGTTGGCGACAAACTAATCTTGCGTTTTGATCGTTATTGAGACGTAGCCCTAATGTAGCAAAGTGCATTTTATGAGAAGCCATCTCCAACATACAGCCATACTGTTTTTTTCACATTTAAAAAAGCAGCAGGCCAATGATAAAAAGATCCATTCACTAAAGGCCGTAAATAAGAAAATTTCCTCCTTGTTTATCCAGAAGTCTTTGAAGACTGCACAAAGATCAGGGTACCCAGTATATTGGATTGATTCCAATCAACAACAGGGGGATACTTTTGGGGAGCGATTTGCAAACGCATACCAGCAGCTTTTCGACAAAGGTTATCAGAATGTGATTGCTATTGGAAATGATTGCCTGACACTCACGGTCGAAGATATTTATCAGGCGGCAACATCTTTGGAATCTAACAAACCTGTACTAGGACCTTCTAAAGACGGTGGCGTCTATTTACTTGGTTTATGTAAAGAGCAATTCTCTAAACAAACCTTTGAAGAACTACCCTGGACTACTTGTACCCTAACTTTCGCATTGAAAGATTACCTTAAAGATGTTCAGTTCTTATCATTTAAGGTGGGAGTAAACCATAGGAAAGACCTGGTTGCTGAAATTACCAGTGGAGCCCTTTGCCAATGGGTGAATAAGAATATTTTGGAAATTTTGGTGGCACTTCAGCATTCAATTTATGTAAACCGCTCTTCTTCAAGACCCCACCTTCCATTTTTATCCAAAGAACATTTACGCGGCCCTCCAATTTGCTTTCATTCCTGAGTTATACTTTCTTTTACTCCGTGAAGGAGGACTATTCATCAACTTGAAGACAATAAAAATATGTCGAACTCTTATTATAACGACCAGGATCTGGCCAAGTTTGGAGATATCATAGACTGGCAACCGGAACTGGGGAAAAAGTTTTTTGATTACTACAATACTGTTTTTCAAGAAGGTGCGCTCACCTCAAGGGAGAAAAGCCTTATTGCCCTTGCAGTATCACATACAGTGCAATGCCCCTACTGCATTGACGCTTACACTAAGGATGGGATCCAGAGGGGCATTGAGGAATCAGAGATGATGGAAGCGGTACATGTAGCAGCTGCAATCAAAGGAGGTGCTTCCCTGGTGCATGGTGTCCAAATGATGAACAAGGCTAAAGACCTATTGATGTAATGAAAAGCTTAAAAGCACAAGGCCATAGATTAGCCAAAGCGGAGCAACAGCTGTACATTTTAAGGGATCATGAAGCTGTTGGCATTCCTGAATTTGCTGAAAAGATCAATGAGTTAGGCCTCTTTCCGTTGAAGTCCACAGGAATAGAGGTTTTTCAAGTGAATGTGGGGAAAATGTGCAATCAAACTTGTGCACACTGTCATGTAGACGCCGGACCGGACCGTAAGGAGATCATGACCCGTGACACTATGGCGCTTTGTCTTCAAGCGGTAGAAGATCCAAGCATTACCACCGTTGATCTTACCGGCGGTGCGCCCGAAATGAATCCTGATTTTCGCTGGTTTGTAACTGAGCTTTCAAAGAAAGGAAAGAAGATCATTGTACGCTGCAACCTCACGATTATTGTTGCCAATCCGAAATACAATGACTTACCAGAATTTTTCAAGGCACATAATGTTGAAGTCATCTCTTCCTTACCCTATTTTTCAGCCAAACGGACGGATGCCCAAAGAGGCGATGGTGTTTTCGAAAAGTCCGTTGAGGCTTTGAAGATGCTCAATGCGGTTGGATATGGAATAGAGGGGTCAGGGTTGACACTGAATTTAGTGTACAATCCCTCGGGCGCTTTTTTACCGGGGGACCAAATGGGATTGGAAGCCCAATTCAAAAGCAAACTCTTGGATGGTTATGGGATCAATTTCAACAGCCTATTCGCGATTACCAATCTCCCAATTAGTCGCTTTTTAGAATATTTGATCATGACCGACAAATATGAACCCTATATGGAGGAATTGGCTAATGCCTTTAATCCTCATGCCGCAGAAAACGTGATGTGTAGAAATACAGTTTCGGTTGGCTGGGACGGCTACCTCTATGACTGTGATTTTAACCAAATGCTGGAGCTCAAAGTCAACGGTTGTGCGCTCAAGCATCTTAAAGATTTTGATCTTCAAAAGTTGAATGAAAGAAGCATTGTTGTAAACCAGCACTGCTATGGCTGTACTGCGGGAGCAGGTTCGAGCTGTGGCGGGGAGATTACCTGATATTCAGTATTGAATAACCCAATTTAAAGATATGGAAACCTATTTAGAAACGACAAAAGATGTATATAAATCCGCAGCCTTAGACCCCGATGTGGGGCTTTGCTGTACTACAACCCCTATTTGGCAACTGCCTGGATTGGAAGTTCCCCGGAAAATGCTTGAAATGAATTATGGTTGTGGTAGTACAGTACATCCTCGAGACTTGGTGAATAATCCTAGCGTCCTCTATGTAGGTGTTGGCGGTGGAATGGAATTATTGCAGTTCTCTTACTTTAGCAGAAAGCAAGATGGCGTAATCGGTGTTGATGTAGTAGAAGAAATGCTCGCCGCTTCGGAGAAGAACATTAAAGAAGCTGAGCAATTAAACCCATGGTTTGAAAGTAATTTTGTGTCATTGCGAAAGGGGGATGCCTTGGATTTACCCATAGAAAATAATAGTATTGATGTTGCCGCGCAAAACTGTCTCTTTAATATTTTCCAAGACCGGGAGTTGAAGAAGGCACTTGAAGAAATGTACCGAGTGCTGAAACCCCATGGCAGGTTGGTAATGTCTGACCCAATTTGCGAAACAGGAATGCCGGAAAATCTCCAAGTAGACGAAAGGTTAAGGGCTTTGTGCCTGAGTGGCGCTTTACCTATGGCAGATTACCTAAAGATGCTTTCAGAAGTTGGATTTGGTACCATCGAAGTAAGGGCTAAAAGGCCCTATCGGATACTAGGTCCCGACCACTACCTCACGGACCGGTTGATTTACTTAGAAAGCTTGGAAGTATGTGCTATTAAAGATCCTATGCCTGCTGATGGTCCTTGTGTTTTTACCGGCAGAACAGCCATCTATTTCGGAAACGAAGATTACTTCGACGACCAAAAAGGTCATGTCTTAATGCTCAATCAACCGTTGGCGGTTTGTGACAAGACGGCTAATGCTTTGAGCTCTCTGGGAAGAAATGACATTTACATCTCAGATTCTACTTACTTCTACGATGGAGGAGGGTGCTGCTAAAATAGTATCAATTGGTTAGTAAGTAATTGCTAATAAACATTTTATTGGATATTCGTCCTGAGCGGCGCCAATAACGATATCGAGGATGCCATCACCATTCAGGTCCGTGGTACGCGATGAGGATTGGGTGCCTATTTTATACAGGTTGGTCTCCCAAAGCAATTCACTTTTTTGGCTGTTGCAATTGGTGAATAGCACTACTGAGGAGCATAGAATGAAGCGGCCTAAGTTAAACAAAACCCTATGTTATCCCAAGGGCCTTTCAGATTGATGAAACCGATAGCTGCTGTGGCTTCACCAAGCCGCTACCTGCAGGCATGGCAGTAGATTTTAGTTAGTCAAGGCCCAATATAGATTTCAAATACAGGAGTTCGGGTTAAAGTATCGGATCCTACTGTATTCGTCTAGCCCTGGGAACTGTCATTAATTTGTATCACTGAAATTGTGATCGTCCGGATCTTTGAAATCTACTTGTATTCGGACAGAGTTTTTAATAGTATCGATTCTGCCAATTTTAATGCCTACGATTCCGGTGATTCCAAATCTCAACTCCAGATCATTTGTTAGTTCTTGCCTTTTGGCTGGGCGTATTAGCTCTAAATTGTCGAAAATTATAAGTTTAGTGCTCAACTTGTCTCTAAATAGGAAATACTCTGAAACTCCGGCAATCAGCAAAATAGAAGCATCAGAAGTTATCACTTTAAACAAATCTATATCATCGGGTACTAATGCATTTTTCGCAGCAATACCGGCTGCTAAAAATATATAGGTCATTTCCCGGGGAGAAATGGGAACGGTTCGGTAGCGTATGATACTAAAAACTGCAAAAATTCCCAGGGCAAAACCGATACTGAAATCTATACGACTTATAAGTATACATAGGATTGCAATAATGGTAGCCAGCATTAGGTAAGTAAACAAAAACTCACGTTTCCCTTTATTGGGGTAATAAATAAAGCGACCCAGAATAAACACGATTAGCATGATGTACCAGAATTTAATCAGGGCAATTGTGAATAGTTCCATGTTGCTAATTTATTCGTTTAAACTTATTCTTCGTTTTAAGCTAGAAGAATAATAGCAAATAGCCAAATATTTTTTCCAATCAATCAGGTCTTACACTATACTGTAATTAACGAGTACACCTGATATAATAATATTTATTTAATAGTGAGTTTAGGTATCAATTTTGTAATATTAGTTTACCTCAATTAAGTTAATAGCAGACCATCCATCAAATCTCAATTAGGATAATGAGTTCAATATGGACATTGTCAATTATTTGTTTATTGATGGTGAGCAATTGCCGACAAGGCTACTCCCCTAAACCCTCAATAGCAGATCAACTACCTGAGCATATTGATTACAACCTACACGTCAAACCAATTCTTTCGGATCGATGCTATCGATGTCATGGTCCTGATGAAAATGCCCGCAAGGCTGATTTGAGATTAGACACCGAAGATGGACTATTTTACAAAAAAAAAGATCAGCAAGTCAGACCGGTAGCTCCTGGAAAGTTAAAAGCAAGTGAGCTATTCAGTCGTGTCATCAGTAAAGACCCTGATTATAAAATGCCCCCTCCGAAGTCAAAGATGTCTTTGAATGAAACGGAGATTGCGATTCTTGCCAAATGGATTAACCAAGGAGCAAAATGGAAACCGCATTGGGCATTTACTCCACCGAAAAAACCAGATCTACCCAAAGTTCAACTAGTGGATTGGCCTGAAAACGGTATTGATTACTTTATACTTACAAAGCTAGAAAAAAAAGGACTTAAGCCCAGTCCACTGGCAAAGAAAGATATTCTATTACGGCGTGTAAGCCTGGACCTTACCGGTCTGCCGCCTACGGTTGCAGAAATTGATAGCTTTCTGTCAGATAGCTCCCCACATGCTTATGAAAAAGTTGTTGACAGGTTACTGGCTTCTGTACAGTATGGAGAAAACATGACGGTAGATTGGTTGGATTTGGCGCGATATGCAGATACCCACGGATACCAGGCGGATTTTTATCGTCCCCATTGGCCATGGCGAGACTGGGTAATAGATGCTTTTAATAGCAATATGCCTTTTGATAAATTTGTAACCTGGCAACTGGCAGGTGATCTGTTTCCAAACGCAACCCGGGATCAAATTTTGGCAACAGGGTTTAACAGGAATCATCCTCAAAACAATGAAGGAGGCATTGTGGAAGAGGAGTTCAGGGTTGAATATGTAGCTGATCGAACTCAGACATTCAGTACGGCTTTTCTCGGACTTACCATGCAATGCGCTCGTTGCCATGATCATAAGTATGATCCAATCACCCAAAAAGAATTTTATCAGCTGTTTGCCTATTTTAATAACGTTGCTGAATCGGGACAGACTACATTTTATCAACCGGATCTCCCCGGACCTACACTTTTAATGACAGAAGAGGATGTAGCAAATCAAATAGCCTATATTGAACAATCTATAGGTACCAAGCAAAAAGAAATTATTGAATATCAAGAGGAAAAGCTTGCTGCCTATATTAACCAAATGGTTCTACTGCCATCAAGTAGGCACCAAACAAATACTTTGTTGGCACACTACCCACTAGAGCGGGTTCAAAATAATAGGATCCCGAACAAAGTGGTTGGAGGCAAATCCGGAAAAATTATTGATCCGGTTGTTTCAGTTGAAGCCCAAGACGCACCTAAAAGTGTAAATGGGAAAGTTGGGAAAGCATTGATAATAAATGGGGATGATGCTCTGTCCTTTCCAGGTGTAGGCAGGTTTACCAGATCGGATCCTTTTTCAATTGGTCTGTGGGTGAAGATTCCAAATGATTTGGAGCAAGGGGTTATATTCCACAGCAACAAAGGGTCAGCGCTGTATACCTACAAGGGGTATCAGGTTTCCATAGAAACCGGTCGCTTTGAAGTGAAGGTCGCCCACAACTTTCCATATAACTCCATACATCTACTTTCCCGTGATTTAGTTCCGCGGAATGAATGGCTACACCTAATGTTGACTTACGATGGCTCATCAAAAGCGAAGGGTACTCATCTATTTTTAGACGGGAAAGAAATGAAAATGCTGGTTAAGAGGGATAACCTGTATAAGGATATTGTGTTTCACCCGATTAAGGGATCAGACAAACCCCCGGTAGAAACTCATTTGAAAGTAGGGGCCAGATGGCGAGGCAAAGGGTTCACTAATGGTTTGGTAGATGAAATTGTTGTCTATGATAGGGAACTTAACGCTATAGAGGTAGGTGAAATTGCCGGCAAAAACCTGATTTCTGATTTACTGAAAAAAGATTTTTCTCAGTTAACCGAAATAGAGAAAAGTCAACTTTATCAATACTATTCAATAAATGATCAGCACCTGGTTTTAAAACTCAGGGAATTGAAAACTTTAAGAAGTCGGCAAAATTTATTAACTGAGTCCATTTTTGAGGTGATGGTAATGGACGAAATGAAAGAACCACGGCAGGCTTATATTTTACAACGTGGAGCTTATGATCAGCCTCTTGAAGCTGTTGAGCCAGGGACACCGGTCAAGTTGATGTCTGCTCAAACAGACCAACCGCCAAATCGCATGGGATTGGCCAATTGGTTGTTCAGTCCTGATAATCCATTGCCAGCCAGGGTAACGGTTAACCGGTTCTGGCAACATTATTTTAACATGGGTCTGGTACGAACTGTAGAAGACTTTGGGAGTCAGGGAGAGCAACCCAGCCATCCAGGTCTGCTGGATTGGCTGGCGATGGAATTCATTAATTCGGGGTGGGATGTAAAGAAAATGCAAAAAACCCTGGTCATGTCAGCTAGTTACAAGCAATCCTCCCAGGCTGATTCCATTTTACTTACCCTGGATCCGGATAACCGGTTATTAGCTAGAGGGCCTAGTGCAAGATTGTCTGCTGAACGGATGAGAGATTTGGCACTAGCCGCCAGTGGACTTTTGATCAAGAAAATTGGTGGCCCACCAGTCAAACCATATCAACCAGATGGTTTGTGGGCTTTGAATGCATTCAGTGGCCAGTATGAGCAGGACCACGGCGACAACCTCTATCGCCGAAGCCTTTACACCTTTTGGAAACGTACCAATCCTCCACCATCAATGAATATTTTCGACGCACCGTCTCGGGCATATTGTGTGGTAAGACGCGAGCAAACAGCAACTCCTTTACAGGCACTGGTTTTAATGAATGACCCGCAGTTTTTGGAGGCTGCCAGGGTATTGGCTGAACTAATCATTAGAGAAGCGGGTAGTTCAATAGAAGATAAAATCACCTTCGGTTATCGATCATTAACCAGTAGATTTCCCACTATGCAAGAAACAGAATTGCTCACCGAGCAATATAATCAAGTAAGAGCATTGTATGGGAAGAATAAGATTAAGGCCACTGAGATGGTATCAATAGGCGAGTTTCCAGTGGATAATTCGATTAAAAAAGCTGAACTAGCAGCGTATACCGAAGTCATGTCAACAATTATCAATTTTGACGCAACCACCATGAAAAGATAGTGATGACTTTTTGTAATAATTATAATAGCTATTTTTCCAGAAGGGATTTCCTGGCCAAAACTGGAATGGGGTTAGGCGCGGCAGCATTGGGGTCCATGCTGAATGTTGGAAAAATATTCGCCAAACCCACATCATCGATTTCTGGAAGACAAAAAGGAATTATGGGCAGCCCCCACTTTCCTCCCAAGGCCAAAAGAGTAATTTTCCTACATCAGAGCGGAGCACCATCTCAATTGGACCTTTTTGACTACAAGCCACTCTTGAATAAGCTAAATGGGGAGCAACTACCAGATTCCGTTCGCCAGGGACAGAGACTTACAGGTATGAGTGCCGGACAGTCCTCGCTTGCTCTGGCAGGATCGCAATTTGCCTTTAAACAGCACGGGCAGAGCAGGGCATGGGTTAGTGAGTTAATGCCCCATACTGCATCGGTGGTGGACGAGTTATGTTTTGTAAAGTCAATGTACACGGAAGCAATTAATCATGACCCAGCTATTACTTTTATACAAACCGGATCTCAAATTGCCGGTCGTCCAAGTATAGGTTCCTGGTTACACTATGGATTAGGAAGTGACAATGATGATCTGCCTTCATTTATCGTTTTAGTAACTAAGAATAAGGGTGGCCAGCCGTTGTACTCCCGGCTGTGGGGCAATGGATTCCTTCCATCCAGGCATCAAGGGGTACAGTTTCGGTCTGGTAAAGATCCGGTGCTGTATCTGAATAACCCTAAAGGCCTTACCAATGATGATCGCGGCAAGATGCTCGACTACCTCAAACGCCTACATGAACTGGAGTATGAATCTATTGGTGATCCAGAGCTTAATAGCAGGATTTCACAATATGAAATGGCCTATCGCATGCAGACATCCGTGCCGGAAGCCCTGGAACTGTCCAATGAACCAGAGTGGGTATATGACCTATATGGACCAGATGCCAGAGAACCAGGCACTTTTGCGGCAAACTGTCTATTAGCCAGACGCCTGGCTGAACGAGGAGTTAAATTTATACAACTTTATCATCAGGGGTGGGACCAGCATCTAAAATTGCCGGAACAGATCAAGGTTCAGGCCCGGGAAACTGATCAGGCTTCAGCGGCGTTAGTGAAGGATCTTAAACAAAGAGGACTATTAGATGACACATTAGTGGTTTGGGGAGGAGAATTCGGTCGTACAGCTTACTCTCAGGGGAAACTAACTAAAAATGATTATGGTCGTGATCATCACCCCAATAGTTTTACATTATGGATGGCTGGTGCCGGGATTAAGCCAGGTATTACTTTTGGTCAGACAGATGACTTTGGATACAATATCATTTCCAATCCGGTTCACGTACATGATTTTCAAGCCACCTTATTGCACTTGTTAGGAGTTGACCATGAACGATTGACTTTTAAGCACCAGGGCAGATATTATAGACTTACTGATGTTCATGGGAAGGTAGTTCATGAGTTATTTAGTTGACTAAGGCTTTCAATATTGATAAACCGCCAAATTTATTGTATCTTTTATAGTGTTAACAATTACGCTATTTAAAGCTATTCACTAAAAATAATTCTATGAATTTTGCTGGCAGAAAAAAAGAAACCCCCGAAACGCGAGCTATGAGTTTTCCTACCATTGACAAAATCATGGCCAGGGACGAAATTACCTTGTCCCCTGATCAGTCAATTAGTGATGCCATTGCTGTTTTGCTGGAGCACAAAGTTACCGGAGCTCCCGTTTTGGACAAAAACAGAAAAATTGTTGGGATGATCACTGAAAAAGATTGCCTTCGCGTTCTTATTGAGAGCGCTTATCACAATATGCCTTTTTCAGATAAGAATGTTTCATTTTATATGTCTCCTGTGGTAAAAACGGTTACTACTGAGCATGATCTTCTGGATGTTGCAAATGAGTTTCTCACTACTAATTTCAGAAAATTTCCAGTTGTATATCGGGAAACACTGGTTGGTCAGATAAGCCGGAGAGATGTACTGAGAGCCATTGCTGAAATGAATAATACTACCTGGTAATTCTCGATCTCAGATCTAGGCCAGGAAGCCGTGTGATTTTATTATCGCAATTTTTTACTAAATTAATTGTGTTCTAACCAAACGCTTATTTCAACAATTAAATAAAGTGTTTTTATGGGATCATTGTCACTCTTGTTGATCTACGCAATCCTGGTGGTAACAATTCCTATAGGTACTATCCTTTTGTCCTGGTTTCTTGGTCAAAAGCATCAAAACCCCTCCAAAGATGAGCCGTATGAATCAGGAATACCGGTTACTGATTCTGCCCGCCTCCGATTTCCTTCTAATTTTTATCTAGTGGCAATGTTCTTTGTGATTTTCGATTTAGAGGTGGTTTTTATATTTAGCTGGGCCATAGCTTTTCAGGATGTGGGTTGGGCTGGATACTTTACGGTTCTGGTATTTGTATTGATACTAGCAGTGGTTCTTGTCTATGAATGGCGTATAGGAGCATTGGATTTTGGACCTCAGGGTAAGAAAATTCTACAGGCGTATAAAAAAATGAACAAATGAAGTGGTGGCTAAGTGATTCCCGTTCTGCGGTAAGAAAAATAAGGGGCACAAGCTCCTACGAGGAGGCATTACAACAGAATATTGCTCTTGCCAAATTACAGGATTTGGTGGCATGGTCACGTAAAAGCTCGGCCTGGCCTTTCGGTTTTGGTTTGTCTTGCTGTTTTGTGGAGATGGCCACTAGTCTTACCAGCAAATACGATATTGCCAGATTTGGTGCTGAAGTAATTAGGGGCTCTCCACGACAGGCAGACGTGATGATTATTGCTGGTACAGTTTTTCTCAAAATGGCACCGGTGATTAAGCGGTTGTATGATCAAATGATGGAGCCGAAGTGGGTAATCTCAATGGGTTCATGTTCTAATTCGGGTGGCATGTATGACATATATAGTGTAGTACAGGGAGTAGATAGCATATTGCCGGTAGATGTATATGTTCCCGGATGCCCTCCACGACCGGATGCATTTATGCAGGGATTGGTGATGCTTACAGAGATGATCGGTAAAGAAAAGAGACCTCTTAGTTGGACTATTGGACCACAAGGGGTTTATCAACCTGAAAAGACCTCACAAAAAGATTTGAAAAAAAATGATCGCATAAATATGAAAAAAATCACTCCTCCAGACCAAATTAAGAATTCCTGAATTCCTTAAAATAGATGGTGAAAGAATTGAACGACAAATTTGGAGCAGATAGTTTTCGGAAGGAAGAAACAGCCGATAACATCCTAACCCTACATACCAAGCAGGAATTGGTTTGTGATGTGCTTACTTTTCTGAAGAAAGGGATTGCCAACCCTTATTCAATGCTTTACGATTTAACGGCCATTGACGAGAGAAATCGTAAAGGCAGAAACGGCGCAATCGATCATTCTTTCACTCTGGTATATCACTTGCTTTCATTCGATCGTAACCAGGATATTAGAATAAAGGTGGATCTTAGAGACGAGTACCCCACTCATCCCTCTATTACCGGTTTGTGGCCAATGGCCAACTGGTATGAGCGGGAAGTCTATGATATGTTTGGAATTACCTTTACGGGACATCCCCATCTCCGGCGTATACTAATGCCTCAAAATTGGAAAGGGCACCCCTTACGAAAGGAGCATCCTGCAAGGGCTACAGAGATGGAGCCGTTCGAGTATACCGATGATTACCTGAAGGAACAGGTGGAGGCGTATGAATTTATACCTGAAGATTGGGGAATGGAGCGTGTTGGAAAAGACAGTGATTTTATGTTCCTGAATCTGGGTCCCCAACATCCCGGGACGCATGGAGTTTTACGACTGGTGCTGCAATTGGAAGGGGAAAATATTGTTGACATTGTGCCTGACATTGGATTTCATCATCGCGGTGCTGAAAAAATGGCAGAACGGCAGACCTGGCACACCTTCATTCCTTATACTGACCGGATTGATTACCTGGGAGGAGTGATGAACAATCTACCCTATGTACTGGCTGTCGAAAAATTAGGCGATATTGATGTTCCTGACCGGGCAATGGTCATACGGGTGATGATGTGTGAATTGTTCCGAATCGCCAGTCATCTGGTATGGTATGCAACTTTTGCCCAGGACCTCGGGCAGCTTTCCCCGGTTTTTTATATGTTCTCAGATAGGGAAAAGGCTTTTGACATTGTCAGCGCTATTTGTGGTGCCAGGATGCACCCTAACTGGTTTCGAATTGGCGGGGTAGCTCAAGACCTGCCTGAAGGATGGGAATCTCTTTTTGGTGATTTCATTCAGTATATGTATAGAAGAATAACCGAGTACGACAAAATGGTGCTTGGAAACAGGATATTCCAGGCACGTACCAAGGGTATCGGTATATATACCAAGGAGGAAGCAATCGAATGGGGGGTCACCGGACCAGGACTAAGGGCCTGTGGATTTGAATGGGATTTTCGAAAAAAAAGACCCTATTCAGGCTATGATCAATTTGATTTCGAAATTCCGGTGGCTGCCAACGGCGATTGTTATGACAGGGCCCTGATTAGGGTAGAGGAAATGCGTCAAAGCCTGCGGATTATTGAACAATGCATAAAACACATGCCGGGAGGGGACTATAAATCGAATCATCCCAGGGCCACACCACCAAACAAAGCCCATACTATGAAAGATATTGAAACACTCATTACTCATTTTTTGAATGTGAGTTGGGGCCCGGTGATTCCCAAAGGAGAAGCATTTGTCGGTATAGAGGCAACAAAAGGCAATAATGGATATTACCTCATTAGTGACGGGAGTACTGCTCCTTATCGGGCCCGAATCCGCTCTCCTTCTTTCCCTCACATGCAGATGGTGCCATATATTAGCAAAGGTTATACTGTGGCTGATTTGCTGGTCATAATTGGTAGTGTGGATTTCGTTTTGGCTGATATTGATAGATGACATGTTAACAGAAAAAGAAATAGAAAAGATAGACCAGGAACTGGATCATTTGCCACAGCGGAATGCCGGTTGTATAGAGGCATTGAAGGTGGTTCAGGAAGAGCGGGGTTGGATATCCGATGATAGCATCAAATTGATCGCGGACTACCTTGAAATGTCTTCTGAAGAAGTGGATAGTGTGGCCACTTTCTACAATTTGATATTTAGAAGACCGGTAGGAAGACATGTAATACTATTATGTGATAGTATTAGCTGCTGGGTGCTTGGGTATGAGAAAATTCTTACCCATTTAAAACACAAACTTGATCTGGAGTGGGGTGCCACCACCGCTGACAATCGATTCACCTTGTTGCCCATACCATGTCTGGGAACTTGTGATCATGCTCCGGCAATGATGATCGACAGTGATTTACATCAGGATCTTACGGAAGACAAAATCGATAAAATACTAGACCACTATAAATAAATGGAAAAGCCCTTAACTCACATGATTCGACCTGATGGGCAACCACCTAGTTTGAGTGAATATGAAAAACTGGGGGGCTACAGGGCCTTAAAAACGGCGCTGCGGATGGGTCCGGAGGAGGTAACGCAACAGGTAAAAGATGCCAATTTGCAAGGACGCGGAGGGGCAGGTTTTTCGACAGGCACCAAATGGAGTTTTGTTCCAATGGGCGAGCATGCTTCCGATATCAAATATTTGATCGTGAACGGGGATGAAATGGAACCCGGTACTTTCAAGGATCGACTATTACTAGAGGGTAACCCACATCAAATGATAGAGGGGGTCATCATTAGCGCTTATGCTATTCAAGCCAAGAAAGCCATTATATTTCTTCGATGGGCTTATAAATCTTCAGCCAAGCGATTATTAACTGCCATTGGAGAATCTAAAGCGGCAGGGTAT
>QIMC01000307.1 GCA_003232185.1 Flammeovirgaceae bacterium
TAATTCATAACATACTTCACTTATTCTTTAGGCTTAATTCCTTGCTATCACCTAAAGCATCCATACGTATGTATAACCTTAAAGGATCCAATTTGCCATCTTGCCCGCATTCCTGAGTGGGCTCTAAATAGTAGATAAGGAATTTTTGGCTTCTGACGAATATTTCCAGATAATCCGGTTCGCCCAGATAAGCGGTTATTTTTGATTCAGACCATCCCAACAACTGTTGTTGCTCTTCCATAATAGTTCCTATTTGATTTAGGCGACCCCCCTGGCAGCCATTGGTGTCATTTTTCCAGCTAATAGAGTCAAAAGTGTCAATGTGTGGCTCAGATTGGCAACTGGAAATAATCATTGCCATACAAAGGGTGAGGTAAATGAGTTGGCGGAGCATTTTATTTCTTGGGATTATATGCAGTTGATCATAAAACTAAATAAATTAACATCTTAATTTTATTATTTAATGGGGAATATATCAAGAATGCTGTCCGCCCTTTGGGGTATTTTGGTGCTAATCGTATTGTTTACTCTGTTTATTGTTTATGCCAATTTTCCTGATAGCATGAACTTGGAGTTTTTGGATCTGGAGCGTACCGTTCATTTTGACCGGCAACGGTTCTTTTATGTTTTTGCAGCACTGATTTTGGTGATCAATCTGATAATATATCTTACCATCAGGGTAACTGCAACCTTAAAAAGAATGTCCATTAGTTTATCTTCATCACAACATTTAAGAATCTCTGTAGCAGTAAAAGTAATGGTTTGTGGAGGAAACTTCTTTTTAATTATTTTGATGATTTTTTTAAAGTCTGCCATTGAATCTGAAGGTGTAGTTGGCCTCCTGCACTGGTTGGCACTGATGCTTGGGCCGATGGTGATCGTGGCGGGTCTCTTTTACTTACTTTATATCATGGTAAAACCGGTCAGTGATTGATAAGGCTCTATATGTACAAGGAATTTCCAACATTTCAATGTCAATTATTTTTGCAGTATTGACTGGTATTTTGTGCAGGATTTGTAGACTGAAATGTCCCTAATTCATTGTACCTTTAAATCCGGTTTATGCATTAGACTTCGTAGTGAGAGCCTTAAATGGCTGTTAGATAGGTGCTCGCGCAGATTTTTGTAACGGAAGCATAGCGCCGTTATGGTGAGTAGGAAAAATGGAGCAAGTGCCTAGATTGTTGTCAGTTAGGGCTCGGAATAGATTTCTAGTGCATAATCCGGGTTAAACCATACAAAAGGTAGGTTAAAAACTAATTTTTGCCTTTAATGCTATTTTTAAAATGACAGCTATTTCAGAATCTTCCGACTATACCGAAGACAGTATAAAATCACTGGATTGGAAAGAACACATTCGGTTACGCCCGGGTATGTACATAGGAAAACTGGGGGATGGTTCTGCCCAGGATGACGGGATCTATGTTATGGTTAAGGAAATAATCGACAACAGCATTGACGAGCATGTAATGGGTCACGGGCGCACTATTGAGGTCAGGGTATACGATCATAAAGTAGTTATTCGAGATTTTGGTCGCGGGATTCCTTTGGGTAAAGTGGTTGACTGCGTTTCCAAAATAAATACAGGGGGTAAATATGATTCTCAGGCGTTTCAAAAGTCGGTAGGGTTAAACGGTGTTGGCACCAAAGCTGTTAACGCTTTGTCGAACTATTTTAAAGTTCAATCTTTTCGGGATAAGCAGACAAAGATTGCAGAATTTAAATGTGGGGAGGTAGTCAGCAATGAAAATATAAAGTCAACCAGTGATCGTAATGGTACTTTAATAATATTTGAGCCGGATGATGCCATATTTAAAAACTTCCATTTCATACCTGAATTTCTTGAAAACCAATTGTGGAATTATGCTTACCTGAATTCTGGATTGACCATTAATTTCAATGGAAAAAAATACCACAGTGACCATGGATTGCTCGACTTACTGGCCAATCGAACAGACGGTGATGATCTGCGCTATCCGATCATACATTTGAAGGGTGACGATATTGAAGTAGCCCTGACCCATGGCAATCAATATGGAGAAGAGTATTATAGCTTTGTAAATGGGCAATTTACCACTCAGGGTGGAACACATTTGGCCTCATTTAAAGAAGGGATTGTAAAAACGATCCGGGATTTCTATGGTAAAAGTTTTGACGCCACGGACATACGGTCTTCGATTATTGCCTCGGTATCAATTAGAATGATCGAGCCGATTTTTGAATCTCAGACCAAAACCAAACTAGGCTCGCAAAATATAAGCCCCAACGGGACTACCATTCGGACCTTTATTAATGATTTTTTAAAACAGGCCTTAGACAATTACCTACACCGGCACCCAGACACCGCAGAAGCGTTGTTAAAAAGAATCACGCAATCAGAGCGTGAAAGAAAGGATATCGCAGGTATTAAGAAACTAGCCAATGAGCGAGCTAAAAAAGCAAACCTCCACAACCGGAAATTGCGCGATTGCAGGATTCACTTAAACAGCAAAAAAGCAACGGATCGGGGCGATGAATCTATGTTGTTTATTACCGAGGGTGATAGTGCAAGTGGCTCCATAACTAAATCCAGAGATGTTCAACTGCAAGCAGTGTTTAGTTTGAGGGGTAAACCATTGAATTGCTTTGGCCTGACCAAAAAGATTGTTTACGAGAACGAAGAGTTCAACTTATTACAGCATGCTTTGAATATTGAAGACGGTCTTGAAGGACTGCGTTACCGTAAAATCATCATTGCAACAGATGCTGACGTTGATGGAATGCATATAAGGTTGCTCTTATTGACTTTCTTTTTGCAGTTTTTTCCAGATTTGGTCAAAAAGGGGCACATATATATACTGGAAACCCCATTGTTCAGGGTTAGAAACAAAAAGAAAACAATTTATTGCTATAGCCAGCAGGAAAAAGCAGATGCCATGAAAGTTCTGGGTTCAAATCCAGAAATAACCCGATTTAAAGGCCTGGGAGAGATTTCTCCAAACGAATTTGGTGCTTTCATTGGAAAAGACATACGTTTGGAACCAATAATCCTTAAGAAGGATACCACGGTAAACCAGCTTCTAACATTTTATATGGGCAAAAACACCCCAGACAGGCAAAAGTTCATTATCGATAACCTGCGTCATGAGCGGGATATAGTAGTAGAAGAAGAGGGCCATGCGGAGCGTGCCTGATAAATAATTTTGTTTTATGAGAGACGATAACGGCATCAGAGAAAATGGCGCTTTTGGAGCAGAAGAGGAGATGCGCGATAAGAAACCTGTTTCAGGTATGTATGAAAACTGGTTTCTGGATTACGCTTCCTATGTGATTCTTGAACGAGCAGTCCCTGCAGTGGAGGATGGATTGAAGCCTGTTCAAAGGAGGATACTGCATGCATTGAAGGAAATGGACGATGGTCGTTTTAACAAAGTGGCCAATATTATTGGAGCCACCATGCAATATCATCCACATGGTGACGCCTCTATTGGTGACGCCATGGTTCACCTGGGGCAAAAAGAACTGTTGATAGAAACTCAGGGCAATTGGGGTGATATTAGGACCGGAGACAGTGCGGCAGCTCCTCGCTATATAGAAGCCAGACTTTCTAAGTTTTCATTGGAAGTGGTTTTTAATCCCAAAACCACCGACTGGCAATCGTCCTACGATGGCAGAAAGAAAGAGCCAATTACCCTGCCAATCAAGTTTCCTTTATTGTTGGCTCAGGGTGTTGAAGGAATAGCAGTTGGCTTATCCACCCGTATACTACCACACAATTTCTGCGAACTGTGTAAGGCTTCAATCGACATACTTAAAGGTAGGTCCATTAAATTCTTGCCTGATTTTCCTACAGGCGGTATGGTTGATGTTTCCGATTACAATCGAGGTAAAAGAGGAGGCAAGGTCAGGGTTCGAGCAATAATTGAAGAACTAGACAAAAAAACACTGATTATTAAGGAAATACCATACGGTACTACAACTACTTCTTTAATCGATTCAATAATTAAAGCCAATGATAAGGGTAAGATCAAAATAAAGAAAGTAATAGATAATACTGCTCAAGATGTAGAGATACTGGTGAGCCTGGCACCCGGACAGTCACCTGATATCACCATCGACGCGTTATACGCTTTTACCAACTGTGAGGTTTCTATCTCACCCAATGCTTGTGTAATTATCGATGAGAAGCCACACTTTCTCACCGTGAGCGAAATTTTAAAGACCAACACCGAACAGACGGTATTCTTATTGCAAAGGGAGTTGGAAATTCGCCGGGATGCACTGATGGAGAAAATCCTGTTTTCATCCCTGGAACGGGTATTTATTGAAAACCGCATCTATCACGATATCGAAGAGTGTGAAACCTGGGAGGCTGTGATCAGTACTATTGACAAGGGCCTGATCCCATTTAAGCAGGAGTTCTACCGTGAAATTACCACAGACGATATTGTCAGGCTTACAGAGATAAAAATCAAAAGAATATCCCGCTTTGACTCCTTGAAAGCTGATGAGCTGATGAAGAAATTGCAGGAAGAGCTTAAGGTAACGGAGCATCACCTGGCGAACTTAACGGACTATGCCATTGCTTACTTCAAGAACCTGTTGGAAACCTATGGTAATGGCCGGGAGCGTAAAACGGAAATCAGGTCATTTGAAAGTATATCAGCGCAGGTAGTAGCAGCAAACAATGTAAGGCTGTATGTAAATCAGAAAGAAGGCTTCATTGGTTTCGGTTTGCGGAAAGACGAATTCGTGACGGATTGTTCAGATCTGGATGACATACTGGTTATTCGCGCAGATGGCGTTTGCAAAGTTTCTCGAATAGCAGAAAAGGTGTTTATGGGAAAGGATATTCTATACGTCGGAGTATTTAAGAAAAATGATGAGCGCCAGGTCTATAACCTGATTTATCTGGACGGCAGCAGTGGCAGGTCCTTAGCCAAGCGATTTCAGGTATTGGCGATAACCAGGGACAAAGAGTATAACCTTACTAAAGGCACCAAAGGGTCGAAAGTGCTTTATCTCACTGCAAACCCCAATGCAGAAGCTGAAGCGGTTAGCTTGTTTCTCAGTGCCGGAGCCAAAGCCAGAAAGAAGGTGCTGGACTTTGATTTTGCCAGCCTTGAAATTAAAGGCAGAGGAGCAGGAGGCAATATAGTCACTCGATATCCTGTGCGCAAAACTGCCATAAAAAGCGAAGGGATATCTACTATGGGCGGTCTGGATATATGGTATGACCAGACAGTGGGTCGGTTGAATCGAGAAAAGCGCGGCAGTTTTCTGGGCAATTTTAATGGAAATGACCGCGTGTTAATAATATACAAGGAGGGCACCTACGAGCTTACCGATTTTGAAATGACCAATCGGTATGAGGCTGAAAAGGTAATTTGCCTGGATAAGGTCAGTGAGGAGACCATCATTACCGCAGTGCATCAAGATGGAGCTACCAAAATACCTTATCTTAAGAGGTTTCAGGTGGAAACAACTACCTTGGGTAAGCGTTTTACATTTATTAACGAGTCTTCCGGAAGTAAGCTATTAGCCGCCACCACCAATGAGCAAACGATGCTGGAGTTTGATTATCGGCCGGAGAAATCTCGCAAGACCGAACAAAAAATGGTTGATCCTAAGACCATAATTGAGGTTAAAGGCTGGAAAGCAAATGGAAACAGGATTTCTATTGACCGAGTGATTAAGGCGAGGTTTGTTCCGTTGAACCCTGAAGAGAAACAGAAGGAAGGTATGACAGCGGCCGAGCTGCCAGAGAAAAAAAATACTGAAAGTACATCCTTGGAAGAACCCGGGACATCGATGGAACCGCCGGCAAAAAGTTCGACTTTTGATGTTGGATCCACTATAGAACTCGATGTGCCTTCCCAAGATGAACAAGAAGATCAATTAGGTTTATTTGAGTAGAATAAAATGAGCACTAGTTATGATCAGGATCTGACGGAGCACTTTGGAGGCTTTATCAGTAAGGCTAAAAAGCTTACTATCGATCGGGTCCTTTTGAATCGTACACGTTTCATTACTGTGGTTTTGGAAGATATATTCCAGCCACATAATGCGAGTGCTGTGGTACGTTCATGTGATTGTTTTGGGATACAGGACCTGTACATCATTGAGAATAGCAACGAGTATACACTGAACCCTAATGTAACTCAGGGGTCCTCAAAGTGGGTGGATATTCATCGCTTTAATCAATCAGGGGTGGCAAATACCGCCGGTTGCTTGAATCAACTTGAAAATGATGGGTATATAATTTACGCCACTTCACCTCATGGGTCAGAAATCGCTGTGGATGAGATACCATTGGATAGCAAAATAGCACTATTGTTTGGTACCGAATTGGAAGGGCTGTCAGATTGTGCACTCCAACATGCCCGTAAAGTGGTAAGAATACCCATGTTTGGATTTACCGAAAGTTTCAATCTTTCGGTAAGCGTGGCCTTGTGTCTGAATTCGCTAATAAATAGATTGCATCAGTCACAAGTTAATTGGCACCTAAGTGATCAGGAAAAACAGGCCATTCGATTGAATTGGTACCGCAAGTCAGTTCGAAATGCTGATATTTTTGAAAGAGCTTTTAATGAAAACAGTGCGTGAAGTCAAGTAGTAGAATATATTGGGCAGGGATGTGCCTTATTCTTTGGTGTTGCAGTTCCCAGGATACCACCTATTCACTTTTGGAGGCCCCGGTAGCGGATGCAGTATTTTATCAATCCGGCCTTGCTGAAATTGAACGATTGGCTAAGGCCAATCCTGAAAACCCGGATGTGTACTTTAAAAAAGCAGTTTATCTACAGGCCCTTGGTCATACAAACCGGGCTTTGTCAGCGATAAAGCAAGCCATCAAACTGGATCCAGTGCCGGATTACTTAATGAAGGAAGCTGAGCTTTTGCTTGACATGGGAAATAATGAAGAGGCGCTTGCGAGAATATCCCGGGCACAAATTCTTGGCGGTGATTATCCTGATCTCTGGCATTTACTGGCCAGGTTGAATTTTCTGGTGGGTAACTATGAATCTGCCCGAACTGAGATAAATACCGCCCTGCAAAAATACCCGCAAGCCATTAACTATTTCCATACCAGGGGCCAAATTGAATGGTCCTTAAATGATACCTTAGCTGCACAAAACAGTTTTTTAAAAAGTGTAGCGGATCCTGAAACAAAGTATGAATCTTTAAAATATTTGGCAATCATCAGTAAGTCTCAGGGGGATTATCAAAAAGCATTGTATTACCTGCAACAAAATCTTGAGTACCACAAAGATGACCGTGAATTATTGATCGAGAAAGGGAAGTTATTTGCCGAGACCACACAATATGATAGTGCGCTTTATATATTCCATTCCCTTCGTGATCAGGACGAAACAGACTATGTTCCCTATTATGAATCCGCTCAGGTGCACTATTCTATCCGAAGCTATGACTCCGCTTTGTTTTATGCCCATAAATCATTAACACTGCATTTGGGGCACATACCTTCTATGTTGACCCAGGCCCGGGTGTATGATCGCAGGAGATATTACGGAACTGCGCTCAAAAAGTATCAGGAAATATTAGCAATCGATTCTACCAATGTTTCAGCAGTTGAAGAACTAGCAAAACTTAAAGGAAAAGTTGCATATTTGCAGATAATTCAAAGGAATCGAGAGAAAAATGCCCAGGTAGAAGCAATTTCTCCTACCAGGCCTCCAATTGAAAATTAAATGAGCAGTCAAAACATTGAAATTACTTTACCAGATGGTTCAGTTCGATCCTATCCAAGTGGCGTAACCGGCATGCAGATCGCTCTGGATATCAGCGAAGGACTGGCAAGGAACGTGTTGGCGGCTAAGGTGAATGATGAAGTATGGGATGCCGACCTGCCTATTCTAAGTGATTCGAGGGTGGCTTTGCTTACCTGGAAGGATCAGGAAGGTAAATCTACATTCTGGCACAGCAGTGCCCATTTGTTGGCGGAAGCGCTGGAGTCTTTATATCCCGGTATCCAACTGGGGATCGGCCCGGCTATTAATTCAGGGTTCTACTATGATGTTGATTTTGGGGATCTGGAATTGAGTGCGGATGAGCTTCCGAAAATTGAGGCTCGTATGGTTGAACTGGCCAGGGAAAAAAACACCTACCAACGGACGGATGTTTCTAAGCAGGATGCCATCGCTTATTTCAAGGAAAAAAAGGACAAATACAAGTTAGAGCTTATTGAAGACCTGGATGACGGGACCATAAGCTTTTATAAGCAGGGACAGTTTACCGACTTATGTCGTGGACCTCACATCCCTCATACCGGGTTCATCAAGGCGGTGAAATTATTGAATGTAGCAGGAGCCTATTGGCGAGGTAATGAAAACAACCAGCAATTAACCCGCATATATGGAGTTTCATTCCCTAAACAGAAGGAACTTCTGGAACACCTGGCTTTGTTGGAAGAGGCGCGTAAGAGAGATCACAGAAAACTGGGCAAGGAATTAGAGCTTTTTGCCTTTTCTGAAAAAGTAGGCATGGGATTGCCACTTTGGTTGCCCAAAGGAACCCGGTTAAGGGAGCGATTGGAAGAATTTCTAAGGAAAGCACAAGTAAAGGCTGGGTATGAACCGGTAATAACACCCCACATCGGGGGTAAAAATCTATATGTTACTTCCGGACATTACGAGAAGTATGGAAAGGATAGCTTTCAGCCCATTAGCACTCCTCATGAAGGGGAAGAGTTCCTTTTGAAGCCAATGAACTGTCCGCATCACTGCGAAATATATAAAGTAAGACCAAGGTCATACAAAGAACTACCGTTGAGGTTAGCAGAATTTGGCACTGTTTATCGCTACGAACAACATGGAGAATTACACGGACTTACCCGTGTACGTGGGTTTACCGTTGACGATGCCCATATCTTTTGCCGCCCAGACCAGGTGAAAGAAGAGTTTTTGAAAGTAATAGATCTTACCCTTTTCGTTTTGAAGGCACTAAACTTTGAGAAATTTGTTGCACAGCTTAGTTTCAGGGACCCTGAGGATCATGAAAAATATATTGGCGAGGATGCGGTATGGGAACGAGCTGAGCGTGAGATTGCTGAAGCAGCTGCAGAGAAGAAACTAGAAACTGTTACGGAATATGGAGAAGCGGCGTTTTATGGACCCAAGCTTGATTTCTTAGTGAAAGATGCATTGGGTCGGACCTGGCAGTTGGGAACCATCCAGGTAGATTACAATTTGCCGGAGCGGTTTGAACTGGAATACATAGGTTCAGACAATCAAAAACACCGACCGGTAATGATTCATCGGGCCCCATTTGGCTCTATGGAGCGATTTATTGCTGTATTGATAGAACATTGCGGGGGTAATTTCCCATTGTGGTTATCCCCGGAACAATTTGCTATATTACCAATATCAGAGAAATATCATGCCTATGCTGAAACTTTGTATAAAGCTTTCGTGGAAAAGGGTTTTACCGGATCTGTGGATCATAGAGATGAGAAAATAGGCCGCAAGATTCGTGATGCAGAAGTTAATAAGATACCATTCATGTTGATAGTAGGAGAGAAGGAAGAGCAAGCTCAGTTAGTATCAGTAAGGAAGCATGGAACCGGTGATCTAGGCCAGATGAAGTGGGCTGAGTTCATCGAAATGATGCAGAAGGAAATAGAAGTTGAATTGAAGTATAATTAAAAAGGTAAAGCTTAGATTATTTAATTAATAACAGCGATATTTGCCAGTCATTTTTCTTAACCAAACTAGGAGGACACAATCAGGAGACCAAGACGAGGGGGCTATAGAGGTCGAGTCGAAGAGCCTTATAAAGTAAACCAGAAGATCATAGCATCCTTTGTAAGGGTGGTGGGTGATAACGTCAAGGTGGATATCTATGATATCCACACGGCAATGAAAATGGCCAAGGATCAGAATTTGGATTTGGTGGAGATTTCACCAAAAGCCGATCCGCCTGTATGCAAGATCATAGACTATTCTAAGTTTAAGTATGATCAAAAGAAAAAGCAGAAGGAGATAAAATCTAAGGCTCAAAAAACGGTCCTAAAAGAAATTAGATTTGGTCCAAATACGGATGAGCATGATTTCAATTTTAAATTGAAACACGCTATTAACTTTTTAAAAGAAGGGGCGAAGGTTAAAGCATACGTTCATTTTGTTGGTAGATCAATTGTTTTTAAAGAAAGAGGAGAGATATTATTATTGCGTTTGGCTCAGGAACTGGAGGAGTATGCAAAGGTGGATCAACTACCTAAATTAGAGGGAAAACGTATGTTTTTGATGCTCTCATCAAAGAAAATTAGAAAATAAAAGAATAAAATAATGCCAAAAGTTAAGACAAAGTCAGGGGCGAAGAAGAGATTTAAACTTACTGGCACCGGTAAAATCAAACGCAAACACGCGTTTAAGAGTCATATATTGACCAAAAAAGAGACCAAACAAAAAAGGAATCTGACTCATATCACCTTGGTGTCCAAAGCAGATACTCCCCGGGTAAAGAAAATGTTGAATATATAGTCAATTTAAATAGGTTGTTTCACCAGATTGCATGGTTTGAAAGTACTCAGTAGCATCTACCGGGTCGCCTGCTGTCAAAAAAACTAATAAAATGCCAAGATCAGTAAATACAGTGGCCTCAAAAGCCAGGAGAAAGAAGATTATAAAAGCGGCTAAAGGGTATTGGGGCCGCCGGAAGAATGTATATACCGTCGCTAAGGGTGCGGTAGAAAAAGGTATGCAATACGCTTACCGGGATCGTAGAGTAAAGAAGCGCGAGTTTCGTAAGCTGTGGATCTTAAGGATCAATGCCGGAGCCAGGGAATATGGTATGAGCTATTCTCAATTTATGGGCGGACTTAAAAAATTAAATATAGATTTAAACCGTAAGGTATTAGCCGATTTGGCTATGAACCATCCCGAGGCATTTAAAGTTATCGTGGATAAGGTTAAATAGATTGCCAGCTTTAAATTGAACCTCATCGAATAGCCCGATGGGGTTTTTTTATGCCTGATTTTTATCCCATTCAACCCGGATTATGCATTAGACTTCGTAGTGAGAGTCTTAAATGGCTGTAAGATAGGTGCTCGCACAGGTTTTTGCAACGGAAGCATAGCATCGTTATGGTAAGTAGTCAAAATCGAGCAAGTGCCTATATTGTAGTCAGTTAAGGCTAAGAATAGATTTCTAGTGCATAAACCGGGTTCAAAGGTGGAGGCAGTAAATATTTTAACTATATTCAAAAACATAGAAACATTCAGTTATATCAATTACCAATATTTAACCTAATACATGGACAATCTGGATCAATATATAGATAGGTATTTAGATATGGCATTGACCTATTCACCGGCAATAATTAAGGCCCTGGTGGTTCTTTTGGTAGGTCTTTGGGTGATCAGGATGGTGGTAAAGTTTCTCAAAAATGCTTTAGAGAACAAAATCGGAGATGATACCCTGGAGATATTTCTCGGAAGTCTCCTGTCCTGGACCTTGAAGATCATTCTCTTTGTAAGTGTGGGTTCTATGTTGGGAATAGCCACTACCTCTTTTGTGGCCTTGCTTGGTGCCGGTGGCCTGGCCCTGGGTTTAGCATTACAAGGCTCCTTGTCCAATTTCGCCGGGGGTGTTTTGATTTTGTTCTTTAAGCCATTCAAAATTGGAGACAGAATTGAAGTTATGGGGCGCAATGGGGTGGTTAAGGACATTCAGATTTTTCATACCACCATTATCACTTTAGATAAAAGAACTATTATTCTACCCAATGGTGCCATCATGAATGCTGATATTGTCAATTATATGAAAGAGGGAATTATAAGAGTGGATATGGTGGTGGGTATTTCCTATGATTCAGACATTCAAAAAGCCCGAAACCTATTGCTTGACGTAATGGCCAAACACCCGTCAGTACTAAAAGATCCTGAACCGGTAGTAGTAGTTACCGAATTAGCAGATAGCTCAGTAAACTTAAGCGTTCGGCCTCATTGTAAGCCAGAAGATGCCAATACAGTATTTGTTGAAATCCTTGAATCATGCAAGGTAGCTTTGGATCAGGGCGGTGTGACTATTCCATTCCCTCAAATGGATGTGCACTTGGATAAGAGTGTTTAGTGTTTAGTCCTTAGTTTTAAGTTCCTGGTGTGAGGCTTGAGCCTGCCTTTTCGATAAACCGGGATAAAGCAGCATCCTCAGCATGCACCTTTTGATATGGACCCATAAGTATGCTACCGCAATTTCTGCGCCCAATTCATCACTTATAATTCATAATTCATAGCTCATAACTATTAGACCCGGTTACCTTTTCGGCTTTAAATGTATTAAATTATAATAAACAACGAATAAATATAACTATTCAATGAATACATTTCAGAGACTTGTAAACAGAGCCAGTGAGTGGGTAGGAGTGATCTTCAGCTGTGCGGTTATCTTTTTTTTCATAGTTCAAATGATACTATTAATAAATAAACCTTAAGATGGACACAACCGAAGACACAGTTCCCAACTCAGATAAATTTTTGCCAATACCAGAGAAGTTGGTGTGGGCGATGGCACTTATGGGTATTATGATATTGATTACCTTTGTAAGTGTATGACTCAATGGGTAAGCCCTTTAGGGTCTTTCCAGAATCATGGCATAGCCTTGCCCCACCCCAATACACATAGTTACCAGTGCATACTTTTTCTTGGTGAATTTAAGCTCCAGGGCAGCGGTAATAGCAATACGGGTTCCCGACGCACCCAAAGGATGCCCCAGTGCGATTGCCCCTCCGTTTGGATTGATCCGGGGATCATCATCCGCCAGCCCCCAAAGACGCGTGCATGCTAAGGTTTGAGCAGCAAAAGCTTCATTGATTTCGATAATGTCTATGTCTTCCATGGTTAAGCCTGCTTTTTTTAGGGCCAGGTTTGAGGCAGATACCGGTCCGATCCCCATGAATTTCGGTTCTACTCCGGTTACCCCGCTACTAACAATACGAGCCAATGGAACCAACTCGAATTGATCCATTGCTTCTCTTGAGGCGACAATGGCAGCTGCTGCCCCGTCGTTCAACCCTGAGGCATTGCCTGCAGTAACCGTACCTTCTTGCTTGAAAACAGGCTTTAGCTTGGATAACCCATCCAGGGAGGTCTGAGGTTTTATGAATTCATCCCGATCAAATACTATATCTTCTCCTTTTCTTTGAGGTATAATTACCTCGGTGATTTCCTGGGAAAACCGGCCATTTTCCCGGGCCTTACTACTTTTTTGTTGCGACCAATTGGCAAACTTATCCTGGTCTGCTCTTGAGATATGATATTTTTCAGCAAGGTGCTCGGCGGTTTGACCCATATTGTCCGTGCCATGCAATGCTTGCATTTTATGATTAATAAATCGCCATCCAAAACTGCTGTCATGCATTTCTGCATCCCTTCCAAATGGCTTGGAAGCTTTGGAAATTACCCATGGACCCCTGGTCATATTTTCTACACCACCTGAAATGAATATTGCTCCATCTCCGGATTTGATTGCTCTATTTGCATGGTTGATGGCGCTAAGGCCTGAGGCACAGAGCCGGTTGACAGTTTCTCCGGGAACTGTCCAGGGAAGTCCTGCCAGTAGTAAACTCATGCGGGCGATATTTCGATTGTCCTCTCCCGCCTGGTTGGCACATCCCAGTATAACATCTGCGTAGGCTTCGGTGGGAATGCCGGGATTCCGTTCTATCAATTTGCCAATTACCAGTGCTGCCAGATCATCTGTTCGAATGGTACTTAACATCCCACCGAACAATCCAATAGGGGTTCTGATTCCATCAACTATGAAAGCTTCTTTCAGCATGCGTGCTAACCATTTGGTGTCTTAAACCGGGTTAAAAATACTGGTTATCTACCAATAATGTAAACATCAGGTTATTAATTCCTCCACGCCAACGGTGCCTTATAGTTTTATCAGCCTACAGTGTGGGTGGGTATTCATGTAGTTGTCAATGATCCGTTGTATGTCCTGATTGTCTGAGTAGGGTTTAATATTTTTAGTCAAATCATCTACCTGGATTTCTTGAATGGTATCCTCAACAAAGCCAAACCCTTGGTATTTGCCACTATTGACCCATACCAGTGACGCTTCCTCATCTTTGCGCCCTTTTCCCAGCAATAGAAATGAATTGTTTAATTGTTTAGATGACTGAATTGCCCGATACAATCCAACACTCTTTGATTGTAGGAACCAGTGCTTTCTTCTTTGACACAGGCACCCAGGCAACTGCCTTCAGGATAATCCAAACATGAATCCGAGACCGTCTGAATGTTGCAAAGCCGTTTGCATAAGCAATGTTTAA
>QIMC01000441.1 GCA_003232185.1 Flammeovirgaceae bacterium
CCTCAACTACTGGCCGAAAAAGTAACGGCAGTATTGGGTCTGAACCTGATCCCCATATTTTGTTGCGGTGAACCTTTATCGATAAGAGAATCTAATCAACAGGCCAGTTTTGTCAACCAACAACTGAGTGATAGTTTATTTCATCTGGGCCCAGAAAGTATTCATCGCATGGTAATTGCTTATGAACCTATTTGGGCCATTGGTACCGGTAGAACAGCTTCTGCTGCACAGGCACAGGAGATGCATCACTCAATCAGGCAACACCTGGCTGAACGGTTTGGAGAAGAAGTCAGTGATTTAGTACCGATTCTCTATGGAGGAAGTTGTAAGCCTGCCAATGCAGAAGAAATATTTGCCGGACCAGATGTCGATGGTGGCCTGATTGGTGGAGCTAGCCTTAATGCCAGTGATTTTATGTCCATCGTACATAGTCTGTGAATCAAATGGAAATCCAATGAATGTAATATTGACCAGTAAATGAAGTGGGTTTATATAACCATGAACTTTACTTTTATCCTAACATTAATGGGTGTGGGTGGGAGTGTTGCATATGGACAGGGGTTTGATGCATGCCAACTATATGGTGTGGTGTACATCACCGAGAACCCCAACGAAGCAAATTTCAGGGTTTATTTAGAAGACTCTGAAGCTTTTGCAGACTTGGTGGTATTTCTGGAAGAAAACCGTTTAATGGCCGATGAATCTGGAGTTTGGCATATATCAAATATTCCGGCATTTGCTAACTTCTCTATCTATTTTGAACGAAGTCGTGGATTAGCAGATTTCTCGATATTCTACACTGACATCCTTTCATTTGCTGGATGTAATTAATTCATGGACTTTGTAGAAATAGACATTTTTTGTAAGAAAGATTTAAAAGAAATTATCACAGCTGAACTATGTCATCTGGGATATGAATCATTTCTTGACACTTCAGATGGTTTCAGGGCTTACCAGCCGGTAAAAAATCATGATCCTGCCATGTTAAACTTGTTGCTCGAACGCTATACTTTGAGTACTGATTTTAAATGCAAAAAATTAACAGACCGAAATTGGAATGAAATCTGGGAGCAATCATTTGAACCAATAGAAATTGGTGATCAGTGTAGAATAAGGGCCAGCTTCCACCTTCAAAAACACCGGTTTCCATATGAAATAATTATTGATCCGAAAATGTCGTTCGGTACTGGCCATCATGAGAGCACCCGTCAGATGATACAATTCCAGCTCGGTCTGGACCATCGGGGAAAATCCATTTTGGATGCGGGCTGTGGTACCGGAATATTGAGTATACTGGCTGAGCAAAAAGGAGCTAAGCAAGTACTTGCATTGGATACTGATCCTCAGGCGGTCAGTAATACCGTAGAAAATATGGTGTTAAATTGTGCTAAAAAAATAAAAGTTAAAGAGGGTTCAATAGGAGATCTTTCAATCAATAGTACATTCGATCTGATATTAGCTAATATAAATAGAAATGTTCTGCTAGTAGAAATAGATCTTTATCGCCAACATTTAAATAAATCGGGTTTATTAGTTCTTAGCGGATTTTATACCTATGACTCAGTTTGTATCGTTAAGAAATGTACTGACAATGCTTTTAAAATAAAGAATCAAACTGAAGAGAACCAGTGGGCTTGTTTGCTACTGGAAACAATTTGAAAGTAATGAAACGCTGCTATTTTATTCTTTGGGCTTTACTAATTGTACCATTTATCCTGAAGGCACAGAAACCTGAATTTTCTGATGATCCTCTGGTGTTTGGACAAGAGATGGCTCAATTGCTGCAAGATCATGGAACTCCTCAATTAGGATTAGATTTTGAGCAGGTTTGGAATAACCTTTTATCTGTGGATCAGAAGACAATGTTAACCAGTACTTTTCTACAGATGTCACAAAAAGGATTCAAACCGGATCCGCACCTCAAACAAACAGTTACCCTAATTGTTAAGGCATCAGATCACAATGACATAAGCAAGGAAGCTTTTGGCAACTTTTTATCCACCCTTCATTCAGCAGTGGAACAACAAAAGAACAGCGAGATTCTGGCTTTTATAGAAACAACCGACCTGATGTTGGAAAAAAGGATGCTATATTCTTCTAGTTACAATTCCCTTTTAGTGGAAGGCGGCACCATTGATTTTGAATTCGCGGGGCCATCCTCCTTACAGGAGCCGGTGATTGAAGAGCCTTTACCCCGGGAAGAAATTATAGAAGAGGAAAAACCGGGCGAAGATGATAATTGGTTTGGAGACTGGGAAAGTGATGATCAGGATCTTGATACTAATTGGGATGAGGAGGCAAGTGCTTCCCCTGAGGAGGCTAGTGCTTATATTTTGAATGCTGAAGAGCCGCAATTCCCTTTGACCGGTGCGGTAATAAAGGTAAGTATGGGAAATTTGGTGTTCATTACTAAAAACGATTCTGTTGCATTGAAGAATACCAGTGGAAGCTTGATGCCTGCGAATAATACATTCGTAGGAAAAGCAGGAAGATTTGATTGGGAGCAGGTTGGTTTGGATCCAAACGAGGTTTATTGCGACCTCGGCAACTATAACTTCGAGATAGACAAACCATTCCTTAGTGCATCAAATGCCCGCATGACCTATGAGGGGAAAATAGCAGAGCCAGTATCAGGAGAATTTGAATACCGAAGCAGCAGCGGAAAAACCAGGTATACCAGCTTTCCACGATTCATATCATACCTGGAGAATGTAAAAATAAAGGGCATCGCAGATGAGAACCTCTCCTATACCGGAGGTTTTGCCATCAAAGGTAATCGATTATACAGTGCTTCTTTGATGGGAGGCAATACCACCATTGAGATCAATGGAAAGAACAATTCAAGAATAAAGGTAGCTTCAAGAAGTTTTCAGTTGCAAGATTCAGTGATTGCTACTAAACGGGCAGCTGTGATTATATATCACGGTACTGACTCTATTTACCACCCCGCAGTCAGGTTCAGATATGAACCCCTGATTCAGCAAATCACTATTTTAAAAGATGAGGGTAGCTTTAAAAATTTGCCATATTCATCATCTTACTTTAAAACAGATTTCACTGCGGATATGATCAAATGGAATGTCGATGCTGATAGTCTTGATATCAGTATCGTCAGTGCAAAAAACAAAGTGCCCTCCAAATTTGAATCTCAAGAATACTACAATGACCGGAAGTTTGAAGCACTTGTGGCACTTTATGGATTTAACCCATTATTCATGGCAGTTGGGTATGCCAAAAAAATTAACTCAAGAGAATTTTATGCTGTTGATATGGCAAAAAAATTCAATCAAAACCCTGACAAAATTATCGGGGCAATGAGGGGCCTAATGAAAGATGGCTTTGTTGAATACCATGGCCAATCCGGTTTGGTGAGAATTAAACGCAAAGGCTATCACTATGTATTGTCCAAGCAAGACCGCAAAGACTTTGACAACATATTGATCACTTCTATATCTCCTTCTAAACCAAATGCAACCCTGGTTTTGAGCAAGAATGAATTTATAATTCGTGGGGTTGACAGGTTTTACATCAGTGAATTACTTGATGTATATATCAGACCTGAAAAACGGCAGATTGTTATGCTGGGTAACCGAGATTTCCGGTTCAACGGAAAGATCAATGCCGGTAATTTTCAATTTATCGGAAAAGAATTCCGGTTTGATTACGACAGTTTTCTGATTAGGCTTCCGAAGATCGATTCCATTACTTTCAATATAGAACTGCCCGGTCAAGATGAGGGAAAAGACATAGAACTGGGCATTTCAAATCAGTTGCGTGAAACTGCCGGTGTTCTGTACATCAATAAGCCCAACAACAAATCAGCCAGACGTATGTATCCTGAGTATCCCATATTCAAAGCAGATGTGGGTGCAGTGGTTTACTTCGATGGACCTGAGATCTTAGATGGGGTCTACGATAAATCCATCTATTTCACTATCCCCGCTTTTGAACTGGATAGTGCCAGTAGTAGTGATCCAAATGTTATACGATTCAAGGGTGTATTTACCTCCGGAGGTATATTCCCCGAATTCCAAGACGAACTGGTAATCATGCCCGACAATAGCCTGGGTTTTGAACATAAGCTGCCTTATGTAGGCTTTAAAACTTATAATGGTACAGGTACAGTGTACAATCAGATTACTATGGACAAAAATGGGTTACGATCCAGTGGGAAAGTAGATTTTTTAACCAGTACTTTATTCAGTGATGATTTCGTCTATTTCACCGACTCCGTTACCACCAATGGTGAATCGGTAGAAATAAGAGCAAGGACTGTTGAGGATGTGTCCTATCCGAAGACCACCATCAATAATTATCGAATGCTTTGGTTTCCGAAATCCGATAGCATGTTTATTACTTCCAAGGAAGAGCCTTTTCAAATGTATGACAACACCGCCACCCTAGATGGTACCACTCTGCTTACAACCAGCGGATTCTATGCTGATGGTACTTTATTTACTCGTGGTTCTGAATCTGTTTCCACAAATTTCCAAATGAAGGAAAATCAAATAGCTGCCAATAATGCCTACTTTGAAGTAAAGTCTTCCGATCCCGAAAAGCCATCGCTGGCAGCAGAAGGGGTGTCTTTGGATTTTGATTTAATTACTAATCTGGCAGATATTAAGTCAGGGCAAGACGGCCAATCGGTATTGGATTTTCCATTTACCCAAATCCGTACCTCTATTGGTGAGGCCCAATGGGATCTTGAGAAAAAAATCATCTCTATGAAC
This sequence comes from Flammeovirgaceae bacterium, assembly GCA_003232185.1. Classification (GTDB taxonomy): domain Bacteria; phylum Bacteroidota; class Bacteroidia; order Cytophagales; family Cyclobacteriaceae; genus SZUA-3. The sequence goes on from QIMC01000441.1 coordinate 4,731, forward strand.
AAGCCTGAGAATGTTGATATTGACCAATCGTACTTCTATACCACCAAGCTTGATATGGATTCGCTGGTATTTAACGCCACCGGGGCTGTATATGATATTGAGAAATTAGAAATGCAAATTTCTGGGGTTCCCTATATGCATGTGGCAGATGCCAAGATTATTCCAGACAGTAATCGGGTTTTTATTAGAGAAAACGCAGAAATTGAAAAATTCAATAGCGCCCGGATCATTCTGGACACCCTCAATGAGTACCACCACCTTTATGACGGAAAAATAAAAATTACCGCTCGTCATGCATTCGATGGCGAAGCAATCTATCAGTATGTAAATGCAAACAGGGATACCTTTGAAATAAAATTTAAAGATTTTCTACTGGTAAGAGATAAGAAATTAGTTGGGAACCAAATCTTTACCGTATCAACGGGAGAAATTAACGAAAACGACAATATTTTCATTATGCCTGGCACCCTGTACAAAGGAGATGTGACGCTATTTGCCAATCGCCGAATACTCCAAATGGATGGGTTTATTAAACTTGACCTGAAAAGTATGCCTGAAAACAATTCCTGGTTGGCACATAGCAGTGACACTGAAATTCAGGATTTAGTAATTAATGTAAGTGAAGCTGTCTCCGAAACCGGGCAACCACTTACTTCTGGAATAAATATCGACCCGGATACAGGCGACTTATACGGTACCTTCATCAGTGAAAAAAAGAGCCCTGGGGATCATGAAGTATTTAATGCAACTGGTTTATTTTCCTATGATTCTGTAAACAGTGAATATAAAGTAATCGATCCCAATAAGGTAAAAGGCAACAGTTTTGCGGGCAACATTTATTCATATAATGACCATTCAACAGATATAAGATTCGAAGGAAGGTTGAACTTATTGTATCCAACCACCAGGATCAAATCCAGAATTTCTGGAAAAGGAAAAGGCAACCTCAATGAAAAAAATATTGCTATGAACTCTTTCCATTCCTATGAGTTCGACCTGCCAGTTAGTGCCATGGAAACAATGGCCCAAAATATAAGTGATATAGTATCCCGGGTTGGGGCGCCACCCGCGAATACTGATCAAACCGCTTTGCTTTATAAACTAGCGGATGCTATTGGAGAAAAAGAGGCACAAGACTACCGCAGACGATCAGCTAGTGAATTTATCTCGCTGGCTAGTGTATCCGCTGATTTAGCCAACGCATTGGTTATGTCAAACATCAATATGAAATGGTCACCAGATTATACCAGTTGGTATAGTGTAGGCAGCCTGGGAGTGGCTAACATATTAGAATCGGAAATCAACGGAAAGCTAGAAGGCTTCCTGGAAATTAGAAAACTTGAAGGAGAAGAAGAATTTCATCTGTTTTTAAAAGCATCTCAGACTACCTATTACTATTTCGGATATGTAGAGAACCGCCTTTACACTTACTCCTCTAATACCCAATTCAACAGCATTATCAACAAAAACAGTAAAATTTTCAAGTCAGGAATTGGGGAGTATGCCTTTGCCAGTACTGATATGGAGTTCATGTTGGAGTTTGTTGATCGGTTCCGAAGAGATTACATGGATATTACTGAGCCTTATGAGATCAATACCTTTGCTCAAGAGGAAATCCTGGATGAAGATTTTACTACCTTTGAACAAGAAGTTTCTGAGGATGAGGAAGATAGTGATGACGGTTTTTAATATTAATATTAATTAACTATAATTGGTGCTCAATTTTACGCTTATGAGCATTGAGATCATTGCTATTGGAGTTGTTCTTGCCTATCTATTGGGTTCTTTGCCATCTGCAGTATGGCTGGGCCAGGCCTATTCCGGTATAGACGTCAGGGATTATGGAAGTGGAAATGCCGGGGCTACCAATACTTTTAGGGTGCTGGGAAAGAAGGCAGGTATGCTGGTCATGGCACTGGACATCTTTAAAGGGTTAACGGCTGTCACTCTGGCCACTGTATGGACACAACTTGGCTTTATTGCCGAATCACAAATCATTCTATTCAAGCTTATATTTGGTATTGGTGCAGTAATAGGACACATATTCCCTATTTATGTTGGTTTCAAGGGAGGCAAGGGCGTAGCAACATTATTGGGCATGATACTGGGAATCAACCCTGTGGTTGCCGGAATCTGTGCCGCAGTTTTCATTATTGTACTACTGGTTACAAAATACGTCTCATTGAGTTCCATTTTAGGAACATTGACCTTTCCTTTAATGCTGTTGATCACTGATATTGAACCAAACGAAATAGTACTTATCATCTTTGGTTTCAATTTCTTTCTGGTGGTACTTTTCACCCACAAGAAAAATGTTCGAAGAATTTTGAATGGTACGGAAAATAAAACCAACTTCCCTGCCAAGAAAAACATCTAGCCCGAACATGAATGAAGTAAAATCCTACATAGATAGTAACCAGCAAAAGTTTCTTGATGAACTTATGGAGTTTCTTCGCATTCCATCGGTCAGTACGGATAGTAAGTTCAAAAGCGACGTGCTGCGTGGTGCTGGATTTCTTGAAGGTGCACTAAAAAAGGCAGGAGTAGATCTGGTAGAAATTTGCCAAACAGCAGGGCATCCCATCGTGTATGCCGAAAAAATAATTAGCTCTGACCTTCCCACAGTTTTGGTATATGGACATTACGATGTTCAACCGGCAGACCCATATGAACTCTGGGATTCACCACCCTTTGAACCGGTAATCAGGAACGAAAGAATTTATGCCAGGGGTTCATGTGACGATAAGGGACAACTTTATATGCACATTAAGGCACTTGAAATCCTTAATCAACAGGGAGTACCTCCGTGCAATTTGAAATTTATATTAGAAGGAGAAGAGGAAATTGGTTCTTCTAATCTTAATCTCTTTGTAAATGAAAATGCCACTCGGCTGAAATCAGATATTGTCCTAATCTCCGATACTACCATCATTGATAATGACACACCCTCTATAACCATTGGGCTTAGGGGATTAAGTTATGTTGAAGTTGAAGTTACAGGACCCAATCGGGATCTGCACTCAGGTGTCTATGGAGGGGCTGTGGCCAATCCCATAAATGTACTTTGTGATATGATCTCGTCCCTGATTGATAATAAAGGAAGGGTAACAATCCCCGGGTTCTACCATCAGGTGAAGGAGTTGTCCACCGATGAAAGAGCCAAAGTGGCTGAAGCTCCCTTCGATCTGGGAAAATACCAACAGGAGATTGGTATAACCGATATTCAAGGAGAGGAAGGATTTACCACTCTAGAGCGTACCGGCATTAGACCGACTTTAGATGTAAACGGAATTTGGGGTGGCTATACCGGAAAGGGTGCAAAAACGGTACTTCCATCAAAGGCGTATGCCAAAATTTCCATGCGGCTGGTTCCCGACCAGGATGATGAAGAGATAACCCGGTTGTTTACCGAGCACTTTATCTCAATTGCTCCGAAATCAGTTACGGTAAATGTCACTACCCATCATGGAGGAAAGCCCGCAGTTACACCTACGGATTCGATGGCATTTCAGGCAGCCAGTAATGCATTTGAAAAAGTATGGGGTAAAGCGCCAATAGCTACCAGGGACGGTGGCAGCATCCCAGTAGTGTCGTTGTTTAGTGAAATATTGGGTATTGATACTGTATTAATGGGATTTGGACTGGACTCTGATGCGATTCATTCGCCCAATGAAAGCTACGGAATCTTCAATTACTTAAAAGGTATAGAAACCATCGTGCTTTTTCATCAGCAGTATGCAGCTTTAAGCAAATAACATTCCGTAGATAACTCCGTTAAATATTATTTAGTTGCACTTGTTTTCAGCAAAAAGAATTTACCCATGAGATTCGTTGCCCGGAAGAGAATATTTCTACTCATTTTGTGCAGTACATTTGGGTTTGCCCTTTTGGGTCAGATTCTTCATCCTGCTAACTGGGAGCATCAATTCTCCAAGCAAGAAGTTACCGTAGGAGATCAAGTGGATGTAGTTTTCAAGATAACCATTGACCCCAAATGGTATCTGTATTCATCTGATTTTGATCCAGAGCTCGGACCCAAGGTTACAGAATTCACATTCCAGCCTAATGACAGCTATCAACTGGTGGGTGGTATAAAACCTATAAATGCAAGTGAAGGATACGACGATATCTTCGGAGGTAACTACACCTATTTCAAAGTAAAGGGAGAGTTTCGGCAGACCATAAAAATCTTAAAAGTTAATCCTATAATATCGGGAAGCTATGACTATCAGGTTTGTAGTGACATAGATGGTAAATGTATACCCTTCGATGAAGATTTTATCGTTACAGGACTCAAAGTAATTGCCTCCAATATAGACCTGCCCAACAACGGATTGAAATCTGACGGTGAAAATGAAGAAGCCCAAATAGATATTGCGCCAACAGAAACGCCCAACTCTAAGATTCCGGCAGTTGACAATGACCCTGAAAGAAAATCAACACCCACCATTCAAAAGAGTAGTGTCTGGTCCGAAAGAAGCACGCACACACCCTATTCCTTGTTAATTTTTGTTCTAGGAGCTTTCCTCGCAGGCATGTTGGCGCTGCTGACACCCTGTGTTTATCCCATGATTCCAATGACGGTAACTTTTTTTACCAACAATAGTGCCTCTCGTAGAAATGGGATTTTCAATGCACTATTCTATGGTGTTTGTATCGTTGTGATTTTCACACTACTGGGGACTCTGGTGTCTCTGATTGGTGGAGCCGATTTCGCTAACTGGATTGCTACCCATTGGCTACCCAACATAGTGTTCTTTTTTATGTTTGTCTTTTTTGCTTTATGGTTCTTGGGTCTATTTGAAATCAATATGCCCAGCAACCTGGTGACCAGCATTGACAAAAAATCTGAAAGCAAGGGCCTGGCGGGTGTTTTCTTTATGGCACTAACGCTGGTTCTGGTATCCTTCTCTTGTACCGGACCGTTTGTGGGCAGTATTTTAATAGCTTCCTCCTCTGGACATGTTTTAATGCCTGTTCTTGGGATGTTTGGGTTTTCTATGGCTTTTGCACTGACCTTTAGCGCTTTTGCAATTTTCCCTCATTGGTTAAAAAGCCTGCCAAGTTCAGGCAGTTGGCTTAATACCGTAAAAATATTCCTAGGGTTCATTGAACTCGCATTGTCCTTGAAATTCCTTAGCATGGTAGATCTGGTATACCATTGGGGAATTCTAGATCGAGATGTATTCATTGCTATCTGGATAGCCATCCTGTTGGCATTAACCGCTTATCTATTGGGAATCATTCGGCTTCCTTCAGACGGTGATGAAAGAGGAATTAGCATTGCCCGGCTTTTGGTGGCTATGGGTGTTTTGTCTTTTACCATTTACCTGGTTCCTGGAATGTGGGGAGCGCCGTTAAAACCGCTTTCAGGTTATTTGCCGCCTCTAACCTCACAGGATTTCCGCAGTGATTTAAGCGCAGTTCCAGTGAATGATATAGACAATGTTCTATGCGACAACCCAAAATACGCTGAACTGTTGCATCTTCCACATGGTCTGAATGGTTATTTTGACCTGGATCAGGCTATTGCATGTGGAAAAGAAAAAAACAAACCAATATTTATTGATTTTACAGGCCATGGGTGTGCGAATTGCCGGGAAATGGAGTCGGTGGTTTGGTCTGATCCTGAGGTACTGAAAAGGCTTAACCACGATTTCATTGTAGTAGCGCTCTATGTGGATGAAAAAACAGATTTACCTGAAGACCAGTGGTATACTTCTGAGCATGACCAAAAAGTAAAGAAATCCATTGGCAAACAAAATGCTGATCTTCAGATCACATGGTACGGCAACAATGCCCAGCCATTTTATGTACTTCTGGATCCAAACAATCCGCGAGTACCTTTAGTCAACCCTACTGCTTACAATAAGAACATCCAGGACTTTGTAAGTTTTCTTGATGCCGGCCTCAAGGCTTATCGCGAGTAGCTGGTCGTAGCATTTTACTACGACCAAATTTACTAAAAGGTCAACCTGGCGAATTTGGCCTTTTTGTTGCGCTCGCTGTAAATGATCATATGATTCTTGGAAATTTGTTCACACACTTTGGGCTTGGTAGTGGTCTTGGTATCCCTTTCCTGAAATAGCGCTTCTTTTTTCATCTCCCCTTTACCATTCAGCGTAACCAATACCACCACAGATTCTTTCCCTTTGGTATAATTGTAAATTTTCCGATCATTGCTCTGTTTGTGCAAGTTTTTTGGGTTATCGTTGAATACAAAGAACATTTTACCTTTAGCAATGGAAATGGCATAAGAAGAATATCTTCCTCCATCATTCTTACTCCGCTGTCTTTTTGGAATCCTTTTCGCCCACTGTATAGTCCCGTTGGGTCGTATATTAATTACCATGATGTCATTGTAGTTATACTGCACCTCAGAATCTCTGTTAAAATAGGGGTCTCTATAATATCTGTAGGGATAGTGCCCATATGAAAGGAAGCTACTGTAATAGAAATGAGATTGGTAACGAGAATAGTTGTTATTATTATGTAATTCTTTTATGTAGACTTGCTCGGCGATCAGTACCACTCCCCCATCCCTGCGTATTTCCAGTTGACTTAGGTTGTATCGTTCCAATTCCTTGCCTTTACCGGCCCGCTTTTCAGACATGAAATCAGTTAGGAAGCTTGGATCAAACTCCTGGTAATATTCCTTCTTAATTTCCTTGGTATTAGCATCTGTTAATAAATAGAAGGTACCTCTAACGCTAGACTTTCCCAGATCAGAGTAAAATCCGGCACAAATGATCTCTCCGGTCCTGGAAATTTCGAACTGCATATCTGTTATAAATTTATTCTGCAAATTCAATAAATACTCTTCATACTGGTCTCCCTGATTATATGCCAGCAAGTGATATTCATAATTCGGGCGCCCTTGTCTTTTCGTTCGTACCTTCCCCCTATAAACAATGCCCAACAGATAAGCATTGCCATGGTTATCAACCTTGTATCGCTCTACTTCATACAGCTTGTCCCTAAATGGCAATACCAATTCCTTTGACCAAAGATGGTTTAATTGACTATCAAACACTGAAAGACCAAATTTCTCCCCGGAATTGCCATGGTATGGAGTATCATAATAAATCAGAATTTTTGAACTGTCTCTTGATACACTGTAATCGAAATAGCCATCGTCCTGTCGACTTCGATAGCTATATGCCGCAACTTTAACGGAAGTGCCTTCAGGCTTTAATGATTGTTTGTTTATCTTATTTGCAAACAATATTTTCTGTTTAACCGATGAGTTGTACTGTGAGGTAAATAGATATATTTCTCCGTCTAGCTGTTCTGCAAACTCTATAAAATTCCGATTTCCTCCTTTTCCTAACTCTATACGCTCGAATTTGACCAGATTCAGATCATGGTCGTACTTTTCCAGGTAAAATTTTTGTGGTTCGGCTCGGATCATGTAATAGCCCTCTTTATCCATGCCTATAATATCCTCCAAAGTGCCCTTCTTATCTGATTTTATTTCTGGCCCTAGATAGAGATCCCCGTGTTCAAGCTTCTTTTGAGCTAACACATTCTGACCCATAATTATCCCCAGGATCAACATCAGCGTAATCATTCTTCTAAAATTCATAACACTTGTGATTTATCAGTTTATAAACTTACCACAAAAAATATTCCAATAATTTCAGGATCCCCTAAAACAACGTTTTTATTTAAATTGGCAATAAAAGTTAAGCATGTTTCAAATTTACATGGTCCTTTTATAGTTTTGCCTGGAGCTTATAGATAATTGTGTGATGCGTAAATGGCCTTGGGTATTCGGTTTTATTCTTCTCCTCGTTTTAGCTTTTTACCTGTACCCGGGGGAAGAAGGGCAAGAAAAATTGACTACTGATGGTCAAAGTACTGAACTGGCCAGCATAGACTCCAGCAGCTTTGATACCCCATCTCAACCAAAGATTTTATACGGATTAAATGTAGACACCAAGTTAGTCTTTGAGGATATCGTAAAACCCGGTGACAATCTGTCCTCGATTTTAATCAATTATCAGGTCCCATTGCAGGAAATTGACCTGCTGGCACGTAGAGCCAAAGGGGTATTTGACGTACGGAAGATTAATGTACACAAGAACTACAAACTCATCTGCACCTTGGATTCAATTGCCCAGTACCTGATTTACGAACTGAATAGAATTGAATATGTAATTTTTGATCTGAAGGATTCGATGGATGTATATATGGGAATGAAGGAAGTGAGTATGCTTGAAACCACCATCACCGGAGAAATTTCCTCATCATTATATGAATCCATGATAGAAAGCGGAGCAAGCCCTCAGTTAGTAGACTATGTGGCGGATATATTTGGTTGGCAGCTTGATTTTGGTCGACTTCAAGTCGGTGATCAATACAAGATCATTTACCAGCAAAAATTAGTAGAGGGAGAAGTTGCTGATATAGGCCCGGTGATAGGAGCAGAATTCATACACGAGGGCAACGCTTTTTATGCGGTTAGATACGATCAAGGCAATGGACCTGACTATTTCGATGAAAAAGGCCACAGTTTGCGAAAAGCCTTTTTGAAATACCCGGTTAAGTTTACCCGGATTAGCTCAAGGTATTCTGGAAAAAGATTCCACCCGGTATTGAAGCGATATAGATCACACCTTGGAACAGACTATGCTGCACCTCGTGGTACTCCAATAAGAGCAGTCGGTGAGGGCATTGTATCCGAGGCCAGGTATCATCGGGGCAATGGAAATTATGTAAAAATTAGGCACAACGCTACCTACTCTACACAATATCTCCACATGGTCAACATAGCAAAGGGAATAAAGCCGGGGGTAAAGGTGGTACAAGGACAAACCATTGGTTATGTTGGCAGCACTGGATTGGCTAATGGGAATCATCTTTGTTACAGGTTTTGGAAAAATGGGCAGCAAGTAGACGCTATGAAAGTAGCTCTTCCTCCATCTGAGCCTATTACAAATAATCACAAACCCACCTACGACAGCGTCATGATCGAAATGATAGACCGTCTCCATCTAATCAATGTTGACAATCGCATATTCCCGGTACTAGCTGGTGATTAGGTTAATAAAC
>QIMC01000240.1 GCA_003232185.1 Flammeovirgaceae bacterium
GAAATGGGCCTTTTAAGGCCTGATGATGGCCAATTCTAGCCCCATTATTCTATCTTATCAATGAGTTGGCTTGGTCCGACCCCTTGAATTCTACCCCTTGAATTCTCTTGAATTCTGGATCCAATGAACACTATGGCATCCCTGACCGACACTTCATCAGCAATGAATCCAAAGCAAAGACCGTGACAGGCTCAGACCTGGACAATATCCGAGATGAACACGTTCGTATGAGCCTGCAGCTGCAACAGGTTTTTGGCCTACGCCGTGAAGAAGCCATCAAATTCCAGCCCAGTTTTGCCGACAAGGGCGACCACATCGTGCTTAAACCAAGCTGGACGAAAGGCGGCAAGGGACGGATCATTCCAGTGCGCAATAAGGAACAGCGTGACGTCCTCAACCGGGCACGTCGGCTTGCAGGCTTCGGCTCCCTGATCCCCAGCAATCGCAACTATGTGCATCAAATGCGTATCTACGAAGGCAATACCCTGCGTGCCGGGCTCTCTCGAATGCACGGACTGCGACACGCCTATGCCCAGAACCGTTATGAGGAACTGACAGGCTGGAAATGCCCTGCAGTCGGTGGCCTGGAAACCAAAGCACTGACAGCGGAGCAGCGAGAAACTGACCGCCAGGCGCGCCTCACCATCAGTCAGGAGCTGGGTCATAATCGCGAGCAGATTACAGCCGCCTATTTGGGGCGGTAAAAACACAGAAATGGACGATTTGTCATGTGAAATGAATATTCATGATCAATAGTGGTGTCTTCAGATTCTAAAGAGCGAAAGCGAGTGATGTCAGTGACATCACTCCAAGGACAAATCACGTGATTACCGGTGCAATTGCCCCCGAAAACCTGGGAAACTCAACTGGGGCTTCACTTTACGGCATTAGCAAGATTGATTTCGAACGACTAAGAAAAGAATTTAAGCACAACCCACCAAGCTCACTACTCTTTAATATCTAAAGACAGCCATAGAAATCAGGCCTGAATACCACGGGTTTAAAATGGCTCAGTTTTCGACACAAGAAATTTATTATATCGAAAAACTATAACTTATTTGACATAAAGATCCTAAAAAGCTAGATTTCGATATAAGAAAACACTTAAATCGAAAACAAGGCGTTAATTCGACATTAAAATGGAAATTAGTGACTTTAAGTCTGGTAAATACCAGCAGCAATACGAGTATAAGAGCTTTTCACCATCAAAAATCAATCATGCCTGGGCGGTTTCTGATGGAGAAATACAGCGCCTGCTCAGCGATGCCGACCGTGTTCTGGGTGAGTTGAATGCTTTTTCCCAGCTCGTGCCTGACGTCGATTTCTTTATACGGATGCATATCACCAAGGAGGCGACACAATCCAGCCGCATAGAAGGCACACGAACCAACATGGAAGAAGCCCTGCTTGATGAGAGCGATATTGAGCCAGAAAAAAGGGATGACTGGGAAGAAGTTCAGAACTATGTCAAAGCGATTAACCACGCCATTGAACAGCTGGAAACCTTGCCTTTATCAAATCGACTACTACGAAACACGCATAAAATATTGATGCAGGGTGTGCGCGGTGAAATCAAACAGCCCGGTGAATACCGTGACAGTCAGAACTGGATAGGTGTCAGCCTGAAAAATGCGGTATTTATTCCACCTCATCAGGAAGAGGTGGCTGAGCTAATGAGCGACCTAGAAAAATTTATTCATAACGATGAATTACAGGTTCCCCACCTTATCAAAATCGCCATTGCACATTACCAGTTTGAAACCATCCACCCTTTTCTCGATGGCAATGGTCGCCTGGGCCGATTAATGATAGCGCTTTACCTGGCCAGCTTTGGTCTATTACATAAGCCGGCACTGTATTTGTCAGACTATTTTGAACGTAATAAAACAGAATACGTAGACCGCCTTATGGCAGTGCGTGAAAATAACCACCTGCAACAGTGGTTAGTCTTTTTTTTATATGGCGTAAAAGAAACAGCTGAAAACTCAATACAGGTGTTTAAAGATATCATCGCACTAAAAGAAAAAATAGAAAGGGAGGTATTACCCCATTTTTCCACACGCAGGCAGGCAAATGCACAAACATTGATGCAACATTTGTATCAAAACCCGGTCGTGAATATCAAAATGGTTGCAGAGCTTCTTGGAATTAATACAAACACAGCGTCAATGCTAGTCAATGACTTTGTAAAGCGTGGCGTATTAGAAAACCTTTCTGGAAAACAACGCAATCGCATATTCTGGTTTAAGGATTACATCACTATTTTCAACCAGAATATGAACAGTACGTAGTTAAAAAATGGGACAGGGAATAATAACAAAGTACAGCAAATGCCATGATGAGAACGAATACCTCCTTGGCGTAGGCATGAGGTATTCATCACTGCAGAATGTTATCGATGTTGTTGACTAAGTCAATCGACGAAAAATTGATGAATTCTCTCGAAATGGAACAGTCATTCGCGAAGAGTTCGGACATCGATTGTATTTCTGTGAAAAATGCCTGACACCTCATTCACGGTTCTGGATCAGACTTGAAAGAGAAGATGGAGAGGTTTTTGAAACAGTATTCAAGTGCCCAAAATGCAGGTCTAGAATGATCCAGGGAGATCTGAATTTTTCAAAATATGCCTGTAGTCTTTGTGGCAGGAAAACACTTTCTGCTATAGGTAAGATGATCTGGGATTAGGACAATATCACAGTCACAGTCACTTGGAAGAGAGGAATTGTTGTCGCGTTATGCTTCAGAATAAAGAATAAGGGGGGTCCGTACCAAATGGCACTAATCCTTTTACTCCCAAATCTTTACAAATTTTCATAAAGACGATATGACACTTGTCGCACAAATTTGTCCGCATAACCATCCAATATTAATTGGTGATGTACTCATTTCTGGCTTGAGTGAAACTAGTGATTTAGCAGTTCCAACAATTGGTAAGATTGATGATATTTATCCAGACGGTTCTGGTTATATACCAACAACCCTAACTCGTAAATTATTTATATACAGAAATATCGCAATCGGTTGGTCAGATAACAAAATTGCTGCAAAATATTTTGTTAAAAGTCTTATAGATAGTTTTCAAGATAAAGACATTCAATGGGAAGAATTCGGACATTTCCTTGAATCCATAAGCCATGATTTCCGTAGTCAGACAAATGTAACAATCGCTGGCTATCTATTAGGCGATGATGGTGCAAAACCATTTGGAATTAATAAATCTTCTGAACTTATTCACGGTTATGGCAATTGTCGAATTTTGGGGTCAGGCGCAGAATATTTTAAAGAAACAATACTCAAAGAACCTCCGCCAAGTAATTCAAATCTCAACGCCACTAGTAATGCGTTCACTTTTGCTACAAATGTTGCGAACACACTTTTGAGTAAAGAAATACTGATAAAAGAGAACTTTCTTCATTTTTTCGGCGGGGGGTATGAAATAATAATCAAAAGTGGGTCGGAATGGCTGCAGATTGGAAAAATTCTGAATATCTTATGGCTAGGTCGTATATCAGCTGGAAAGCTGGGAGTCACTCCCCATTTTATGACGTACTATGATTATGTGGATAACTATCTAGATATCACAACAATTAGACTATTTTCAGAATCGAACGCTTGTTCTGAATATGAAGAAAATCGATATTTAGTACCGCCAATTTATCATGGCCCTACTCGACCTGAACCAATTAAACTTGAAGAAGTAACAAATCACAGTTTAGTGAATAACCACCTCGTTCTGGTAAATGAAGATAATAAAATATTGGGAGCAATCGCTCAATTTAACAATTTTGTAAATGAAGATAGATCTATTGTTCAGTTAAGAAGAAATAAGAACGCGATTAATATGAATTTCGATAAGAATATGTTAAGAAAATTTCTATCATTTGCTGTTCAGCAATACGGTTTACCAATAAAATCTGGCGATCTAGATTAAAAAGGTCAAAGATATTTCAATACCTCGGCTTTCCCTGAACGAAATACTATTCGGTCTTAGTTATCATGATTTTATATCGACTTACTGACTACACCATTGATGGCTACAATGCAACTTACAAGCTTGAAACCGAGATTTCACCAAGCGTTGAAAAATGTTACGTCGACATTCATGCGCTCCTAAGTCTAGAAAAACTAGTAACTGGCCCGATCACAAAACTTGAAGAGTTGCTTTCTATTGAGACAGCGCTAAGAGCCTTGGTGTTTCACGATTCGGTCCATTTTCTCCAGCCTGCATATGAGGAATTCTATTTCTCAAGTTTGGAGAACAAGCCAATAAGGTTAATTAATTCGGAAAGCAAAGAATCTGAAATATCCGAAACTCTTGAACTAATGAGGCATGCAAATTTTCATGGACATAACTCTACAGTAGATTTTCAGATTTATTGCTTTAATGATGATAAAACCGCTCAAAAATATATTTCCCAGTATAATGCAAGAAAGCACCAGATTTTACAACAAGAAAAACTACAAGAGAAAAATGGCCATTTATCCGGCATCAAGAAAACATCTCTCTTACATATGGATAAAGGAAACTTTGTACATTTAGCGAACTCTCGTGAGGAGTATTTTGAAGATATATTTAAAAAATCTGAAACCTTAGTAAAAAAATTCTTAAGACCTATTCCTGCTGGAGGTAAACCAGCATATCTAACAGACCCACTATTTAAAAAGCACATAGAACAGGTTGGAAAATTCAATCCAACCAGTTTTTTCCATTCACTAGATAATGATTGGCGAAAGTTTGAAAATAAATCACTTAAATATATTCTCAAAATTCCAATATCACCATTGTTAGCCATCCTTCTCAACAGAGCTTCTAGTAGGAGTGCCATACCAAGTGAAATAATTGCCATGCGAGAAGAATTTCAATCCGCTAGGGCAGAGTTATGGCACCACTTAGATGATGCCATGCTCCGTAGTACAGATGACCCAGAAGTCGCATTTCGTATTATGACAATGATAGAAAATGATGCAAAAAATATTGTGCCAAGAGCATTTCGGACAGATGGCCAGATATTTCCATTCATCTTCAAATTCTTTGGACGCATTTTACTCTCCGAAAATCTAGGTATTCAAGATAGTATTTCGGATGTATTACAAAGCGATGTAGCTCGCTCAATCCACTCTGTGGAAGCAGCTAATATCCTAATCCAGAATTTTCAGAAAATAGAATGGTCAAATTTGCTTTCAAAGCATTTCAGCGATGCTGAAATTAATCATATAATGGAAAGCCAATGGTCTTAAACAATAATGAGAATAGGAAATCAATGAGGGAAGATTCGGTTAATCACTTTTTGTTGGCAGATTACTTGAGCCTGGTTCTGTTGATCTCTATTGGTCTTGTAGCCTGACTATTAATCTAAAATTGCATTCTTTCTTACAGGAGTGAATTAAGAAGAAGTAATAACAAAATCATAGTGTATTATGGCGGATCATTAGATATATGAACGTCAAGAAAAACGATTCGAAAAAGATTCAGAAAAGTCTATGACAACACGAAAAAAGAAAGCAAAAAAGAAGTCCGCAACCAGAAATGGCGTTGCAGATTTGATGAAGGAGCTATTCCAGGCGGCAGTTACTCTGCGCGGCTCTATTGAGCCTGCGGATTATAAACGCTATGTATTGCCTATTATTTTCCTGAGGTTCCTGTCGCTGCGTTATGAGGAGCGACGTGAACAACTGGAACTGATGATAAAAGAACCAAAAGGCGATTACTACACCACGGACAAGGATGAGATTGAGGATATCCTCAATGACCCGGATGAATACCGGAGCGCCAATGCCTTTGTGATTCCCGAAATGGCCCGCTGGGCATACATCCTGAAAAATGCCCAGGCTGACAATATCAAGGTCATTCTAGATGATGCACTAGAGTTACTAGAGAATACTTATCCAGATAAATTGCGCGGCCTGCTGCCCCGAATCTATGCGGGCTCGAATATGGAACGTGAAGCAGTCACCGGGCTGATAAATCTATTCTCCAAAGATATTTTTCGGCAAAACCATGGCGGACTCGATATGCTCGGACGAGTCTATGAATTCTTTATCGGCGAGTTCGCCTCCAGTGAAGGCAAGCGAGGCGGCGAATATTTCACCCCAGAAAGTATTGTGCAGTGTCTGGTGCGAATGCTCGAGCCAAAAGAAGGAATTGTTTATGACCCCTGCTGTGGATCCGGCGGTATGTTTGTACAGTCAGATATCTTCACCCACCATAACCACAGGCTGTCGTTCATCGGCCAGGAGTCCAAGGACTTCACCTTCCGACTCTGCAAGATGAACCTGTTTATTCACGGACTCGATGGCAATATCCAGATGGGCAATACCTATATCGATGACAAACATGCCACCGTCAAGGCTGATTTCATTCTCGCTAACCCACCTTTCAATGATGGCGCCAAGGGCGAGAATGGTTGGGGTGCGGACAGGGTACCTGACAAGGACCCACGCCTGAAACTAGGTGATGAAGTCATGCCACTCGCAGCACGCAATGCAAACACCATGTGGATGATGCATTTCCTGCATCACCTGAACGAAGGAGGCACAGCCGGTTTCGTAATGGCAACAGGCGAATTATCTAACTCAGAAAAATCTCGAGTAAAAGTACGTGAGACGTTTATTGAACAAGATTATGTTGACTGCATCGTGCAGCTTTCAGGGCAACTTTTCGCCAACACCCAGATTCCTTGCGCGCTCTGGTTCCTATCGAAGAACCGTGATGGAAAGAATGGCTACCGAAAGCGCAAGGGTGAGATCCTGTTTATCGATGGGCGGAAGCTGGGTTCGCTGATTCCCGGCAGCCGAAAGCAAAAGCAATTATCGGAAACTGAACTGGAAAAGATAGCCTCAGTCTACCGTGCTTTCAAACGAGATGGCGTACCCGAAGAAATTGCAGGATTTTGCAATGTGGCAACTCTGGACGAAATCCGAAGGCACAATTTTGCTTTGACACCTGGCCGATATGTTGGCACAGAAGTGCCGGAAGATGAGGATGAACCATTTGAAGTAAGGATGCCTCTACTAGTTCAGAAGCTGAAAAAGGAATTTGGAGAGTCATCAAAGTTAGAAAAGGAAATTCAAGAAAGGCTATCGGGGATTGGGTATGCGTCCTAACAATTGGACAGAAACCACGATCGGCGAACAAGCAACTTTACAGCGCGGATTCGATATAACTAAAGCCAAGCAGAGGCTTGGAATTGTACCAGTTGTATCGTCAGGAGGCATCTCAAGTTTTCACGACACTGCAGCGGTCAAAGGGCCAGGTGTAATACTTGGAAGAAAAGGAGTAGTAGGGAGCGTTCATTACGTTGAATCGAATTATTGGCCACACGATACAACACTTTGGGTAAAAAATTTTCATGGAAACGATCCAAGATTTGTATTTTATTTTTTTAAATCTTTCTCAGCACAACTTGTAAGCTTGGACGTTGGCACTGCCAATCCAACATTAAATAGAAACCATGTCCATCCGATTAAGATACATTGGCCATTTGTCCATGAACAGCAAAATATTGTTGAAATACTCGCTGCCCTCGATGACAAAATCCAACTCAACCATCAGATGAACCACACGCTGGAAGCAATGGCCCAGGCAATCTTCAAATCATGGTTTGTCGATTTTGACCCTGTCACAGCCAAGGCTGATGGGCGCCAGCCCTATGGCATGAATGCTGACACTGCTGCTTTGTTTCCGCCTCACTTCGTGGAAAGCGAGATTGGCCCGATACCAGAGGGGTGGAACGTAAGCTCTATTGCTGAGCTTGCCCAATATGTCAACGGGAAGAACTTCACCAAAAATGCTACTGGGACTGGAAGGATGGTAATCAGGATTGCTGAGCTGAATTCTGGACCAGGGGCATCAACAGTATATAATGAAGTTGAAGCTAATGAGGCAAACACTGCATATCCGGGAGATCTGTTGTTTTCATGGTCTGGTTCACTTGATATATACAGATGGCATCAAGATGAGGCAGTTATTAACCAACATATATTCAAAGTGATCCCACAGGGATTTCCACAGTGGTTCGTCTATTTCCAGCTTCGGGAGGCCATTTCTTTTTTTCAAGGGATTGCTGCTGATAAAGCCACAACGATGGGCCACATTAAACGTGAGCATCTCTCTCAAGCAAAGCTGGCATTACCAACACCTCATCTAATTTCTGAGATGGATTCTGTGATCAAGCCTCTGTATCAACGAATACATCAAAACGAGAAAGAATCTATAACGCTGGCTAATATCCGCGATGCTTTACTCCCAAAACTTCTTTCCGGAGAAATCCGTGTCAACGAGGTTGAGAAACTAACTGAGGAGGTCGCCTGATGGAGTTTGAAATCTATTGTGATGAGAGTCGGCCCGATTTGTTATGTTCCCAGCACCCCCAGGCACGATACATGGTTATCGGTGGCCTCTGGTTACCTACAGAGGAGCGAGATCGGCTAAAGCGAGACATCCACGCCCTGCGTAACAAACATCTTATAGGGGGCGAATTCAAGTGGCAAAAAGTATCACCTTCACGTCTGGATTTCTATCGAGACCTTGCCGACTTGTTTGTGACAATGGGTGATAGATTGAGATTTCGTTGTATTGCGGTCGAGCATGAAAAGGTAGATCTCTTTCAATTTCATGAAGGTGATCAAGAACTCGGATTTTACAAATTCTACTATCAAATGATCCATCATTGGATTCTAGATTTTAATGAATACGCAGTTTATTGCGATTTCAAGAGCAACCGGTTTAGAAACAGGTTATCTGAACTGGCACGTTGTCTTGGCTATTCAAATTTGTCGTCTGGCATAAAAAACGTGCAGGCGGTCCGGTCCAGAGAGTCTGTACTTATACAGACAGCAGATGTGTTGACGGGGATAGCAGCAGCACGGCTTAACAATAATCTGCGTGCTGGCAGCGCAAAATGGGAACTGGTAACACATCTCGAACAAGGTTTGGGCAGATCAATACAAGCTACATATCGCGATGAACAGAAATTTAACGTGTTCATGATCGACCTTGCTGGAGGATGGTGATTTGGCCTACCCGCCACTGATTCATTATAGAAATGAGCGAGAATATCGTGCGCACTTCGAAAGAGTCTACTGCCAAGGGCCTATACAAACTTTTGATAGGATCAAAGTCCGGTTTCGGAAAAGGCAATTTGATCATTGCTTTTTTGAGTCTGTGGTCGCGAAAGATGACACATTCTCACAGCCACGAGCCGAACGGATAGATTGGATTAAAGCAGCGCTGGAAGATGCCAACGCCGAGCTAAGGATAGGATGGGACAACAAACGCAAATGCCCAGCCAATGATCGGCGTGTAGCTATAGTTGTAAGGAACTATGTAGTGATAATCCGGATATATAGAAGACTGGGAGCTGAATTCGTGACCGCTTTTGTCGCTGGTCAGAGGACGATCACTCAGATACGGACAAACCCGCTATGGACATAAAAATACCGCTGATTCGCCAGGCGGGCTCAGCGGGCAAGCCTTTATGAATTCTACTGCCACTGGCAGAGAACTATTAACAGTATAGCAAAAATAAAAACAATATGTCTCATTTGAAAGATCGTTGGTAGTATGGCGTAACTTGTACAAAACTGGGTGATTAATGCCACTCAAACATTTTGATTATAAGTTATTGATTTTTATTGACTTGTGAGTAAACCAACCAGAATTCACTTAAATGGAACTCCGGAGGTTAGGATCCGAGGTCCGGAGGTTAGTACTGGAGGTCCGGAGGTTAGCACAGAGATTCGCGACCTATTATTAGTGATCGCTGAGCCAGTGAGGAGCTGGGGGAAATCACCACACATTGAGGTAGAGTTAGTCATTATTGCACTCTGTGAGGGACGTTATCTCACTCTTAAGGCATTGGCGGAAGCGCTGAATCGCTCAGACGAATTTTTAAGGAAGGAGTATCTGAATCCCATGGTAAAGGCAAAAAAACTAGAGATTCGTTTTCCGACCAAACCAAATCACCCTGATCAAGCCTATCGATCTACTGGGCAGTGATATGGTTGTTATTAAACTAAAACATTGATTATTTTTTGATGGGTATTTGATTAGCAAGGAACGGTATGAACAGAAAACGCGGCACTGAAACCGAGTTCGAGCTGACGACCATCGAGCGCCTGATTCAGCAGAAATACGGCTACACGCACGGTGAGGAAATCGAACGAAACCACGAAGAAGTGGTGTTACGGGATATTCTGAAAACACAGCTTACCAGTCGCCACCCTGATTTACCCGAAAATAGCATCAACGAAGTCGTGGCCAGGTTGGCACGACCCCAGGGAGTGGATACCCTGCGCCGTAACAGGCAGTTCCATCAGGATCTAACTAAGGGATTCGAAATTAGAGTAGACCGGGACGATGGCAATGTTGAATACCAGCATGTGTATGCCCTCGACTGGGAGCAGCCGGAAAACAACGATTTCCGGGTTGTAAATCAGTTTCCCATACGTGGTCAGAATGACCGCAGACCCGATGTAATAGTTTTCATTAATGGCCTCCCTCTGGTCGTTTTTGAGTTGAAAAATCCTTACGCGATTAAACCTTCGGTCGAGGATGCCCTCAACCAGATTGGTCACTACCGTAACGATATACCCCAGCTCTTCGAATTTAATGCCCTGACAGTTGTCTCGGATGGCATTACCACTCTACATGGCATGTGGACCGCTAGCCAGGAATGGTATGCACCCTGGAAATCTATTGACGGCTTCAATATTGAAGCCAACACCACCGGTAGTGTGAAAACCCTGATCGAAGGCTTATTTGAAAAGGAAAGATTACTGGCCTATGTTCATAATTTTATCCTGTTCGAGGTGGCTAATGAGAAGATCACCAAAAAAGGTGCCAAGTATCACCAGTTCTTTGCGGTGCGCACAGCTACAACTAAGACAATTGAGACCGTTACTGCCGGCACGGACAAACGTATTGGCGTAATCTGGCATACTACCGGTTCGGGTAAATCTCTGTCTATGGCCTTTCTAGTAGGCATATTGCGTCAGCGCCCGGAACTGGAAAACCCAACTTTCGTGTTGCAGGTAGATCGCACTGACCTTGATGACCAGCTTCACGATCAGTTCATTGCTGCTCGCGGCCTAGTAGGAGAAGTGAAACATGCTGACAGTGTCGATGAGTTGCGAGATCTATTGCAAACAGAAGGTGGAGAAGTAATTTTCACCACTATCGAGAAATTTCGTCTCAAGAATGATGCCAATGGCATAACAGAGATAGAGCACCCCGTTCTATCTGAACGCACCAACGTCATCATCATTGCTGATG
Organism: Flammeovirgaceae bacterium; assembly: GCA_003232185.1. Taxonomy (GTDB): domain Bacteria; phylum Bacteroidota; class Bacteroidia; order Cytophagales; family Cyclobacteriaceae; genus SZUA-3. The sequence goes on from QIMC01000240.1 coordinate 11,276, forward strand.
AGGCACACCGTAGCCAATACGGTTTTCTACAGGGATATGCCCGTTACCTGGCTGAGGCTCTACCAAATGCCCGACGTATCGGATTCACTGGCACCCCGGTCAGCTTTTCCAGTGCTGATACGTCCGAGGTATTCGGAGATGTCATCCATACCTATGACATCAAGCAGTCTCAGGAGGACAAAGCTACAGTCCCAATATTTTATGAGCCACGCCAGATAAAGTTGCAATTGAATCATCAGGATATCGATGCAGCACTGGAAGAAATTACCAACGGTGTGGAAGTAGATGAACTTGATCGTAAGAAAAGCAAATGGGCAGCACTTGCACAGGCTGCTGGAGCGAAGGAACGCATGGTAGAACTCGCTAGTGATCTGCTGGAGCACTTCAAGTCACGTACCGACACACTGGATGGTAAAGCAATGATCGTTTGCATGACACGAGAGAATTGTGTCCGTTTGTATGACTCGCTCACATCATTGCCTGACTGCCCTGAAATCAAGGTAATCATGACTGGCGACTTAGGCAAGGATCCACAGGAATGGAGTCAGGCCGGACATTTGACCACCAAGATGCAACGAGATGCCATCAAGCAACGTATGGTCGACCCGAGTGATCCGCTGAAGATTGTCATTGTTTGTGACATGTGGCTTACCGGAACCGATATTCCTTGTTTACATACACTCTATATCGACAAACCGATGAAAGGGCACAATATGATTCAGGCGATCTCACGCGTGAACCGTGTATTCAAGGACAAACCACATGGCTTGATCGTAGATTATATTGGCATTGGAGATGAACTACGTGAAGCCACCGCCAGATACACACAAGGTGGAGGTCGAGGTGAGCCTGCACCCTCACTGGATGATGAGGCGAAACCTGTGTTTTTTGCATGTCTGGAGGAAGTTCAAAAACTCCTGCCCGAAAACATTGACTATGGTAGTTGGCGACGATTATCACACATCGAGCTGGAGGACCGCTATGCCCTAGTGTTCGGTACGCTCACTGATGATGAAGGGCTGCGAGACAACTACCTGCAGGCAGAACACAGGTTGACTCAGGCTTACTTGTTAGTAAAGCATCTAGATGACTGCCGCCCCTATGCAGATGAGGTTATTTTCTACCAGCGGGTTCGTAAACAAATCATCAAGGCAATACCAGGCAAAAAAGAAGCACGAGAGGTTGAGCATGCTGTACGTGATCTGGTTGATGACAGCGTAGAATCTGAAGGGGTTATCGATATATTCGAAGCAGCTGGCATTGAAAAACCGGACCTATCTATACTGGATGACACATTTCTACAGACCTTCAAAGATAAACCGCACCAAAATTTACGCCTGAAGCTACTAGAAAAGCTTATCCGAGATGAGATCGCACTTCATCATAAACGTAACCTCGCAAAAGCAAAAAGCTTCCAGGATTTACTGGAAGAAACCCTGCGTAAGTATCATAACCGTTTGATTGATGCGGCAGCCGTCATCAAGGCAATGATTGAAATGCGTAAAGAATGGGAGGCGGATCGGGATCGAGCTATTGAGCTAGGGCTGGAAGATGAAGAACTAGCCTTCTATGATGCCATCGCCGACAACTATGAGCAGATTTATGGCAATGAACTCCTTTCAGGACTCGTGCATGATGTAGTTCAGACCATCAAACGAAACCTGAAAGTTGACTGGACAGAATCCCACCGGGATGACATCAAAGCGACCATCCGGGCATCAGTCAAGCGTGTGCTTAGAAAACGTAAGATAAAGACAGATGATCTAGAGTTATTCATCAAATATATTATGGAACAGGCAGAGGCTTTGTACGGAGACTGGCCTATGGTTGCTTGAGCTTGTCTTTGTCGAGGGCAAGATACAATGGCTAAACGGAAAACCAGGAAGAAAGAGACATTAGAAGAACAATCAGGGACAGACCACGATTATTCCGATTCAAGTTTTACTGTAGCACCTGTAAAAACTCACAACTCTTATCTTCTATAAGAATACTTCCATAAGAAGAAGAATTACATGTTGTGCATGTGGGTGTGTATGTGTAATATAACCATTACCGTTAAATAACTGAGGTATTCTCATGACAGCTCAAACACAGGAAAACCTGATAAGGAAACAATTCCTGGTTTCTCAATCAAATGTTAGAAAGCTAGAACGATTTGCATCGAAACAGGGCAAATCGGCTGCTCAGATTGTTCGCCAGGCTATTGATGCTTATGATCCACAGGGTGCTGAATCTATGGATTCATCAGAACTGATGAAGCTAGTAT
>QIMC01000227.1 GCA_003232185.1 Flammeovirgaceae bacterium
AGCCAGGAGATATCCCGGAAAATGAAAGGGATTACTACCTCGAACGTCGCTATCCTTCCTTCGGCAATCTGGTGCCACGAGATGTTGCTTCTAGAAATGCAAAGCTTGTATGTGATGAGGGGCGAGGTGTAGGAACTACCGGTCTGGCAGTATATTTAGATTTCAAAGATGCCATAAAAAGAGACGGCAGAGATACTATTGAGTCCAAATATGGTAATCTCTTTGATATGTATCGACAGATTACCGGCGAGAACCCCTATAAAGCTCCCATGCGTATCTATCCAGCTGTCCACTATACCATGGGCGGACTATGGGTGGACTACAACTTAATGACTTCGATACCGGGATGCTACGCGCTTGGTGAGGCAAATTTCTCAGATCATGGCGCCAATCGACTTGGTGCCAGTGCGCTTATGCAAGGATTAGCAGATGGGTATTTTGTAAATTTAGCAACCCGGTCCTATGATAAGATCCCTACGGATCATCCGGAATTCCTAAAGGCAGAGCAAGGCATCAAAGATCAGGTTCAGAAATTGCTCGATATCAAGGGCAGTACCACAGTAGATGAGATCCACAAAGAATTGGGTAAAATTATGTGGGAATACTGCGGAATGTCCCGTACCGACCAGGGGTTGAGAATTGCAAAAGAAAAAATTCAGGCAGTAAAAGAAAAGTTTTGGAAGGATGTAAAAATACTAGGCGGCAATGATGAGTTAAATATGTCCCTGGAAAAGGCAGGCAGGGTAGCAGATTTTATTGAACTTGGTGCCTTGATGGTAGAAGACGCGCTTCAACGAAAAGAGTCCTGTGGTGGCCATTTCCGTGAAGAATATCAAACTGAAGATGGTGAAGCCCTTAGAGACGATGAACACTTTACCTATGTAGGAGCTTGGGAGTATCAGGGAGAGGGAGTCCCAGAAGTGGTAAACAAGGAGCATTTAGCATTTGAAAACGTGAAATTAACCCAAAGGAGTTATAAATAAATCCATATGAATTTTACCTTAAAAATATGGCGTCAAAAGGATGCTCAGGATCAGGGCAGCTTTAAGACCTATCAGATTGAAGACATCGGTGCTGATAGTTCTTTTCTTGAGATGATGGATGAGCTTAACGAACAATTGATCAAGAACAACGAGGATCCTGTCCATTTTGATCATGATTGTCGGGAAGGTATTTGTGGTACGTGTAGTTTGTTTATTAATGGTAGGCCACACGGCCCTCAAAAAGCAATTACCACCTGTCAGCTTCATATGAGAAGTTTTGCAGATGGAGATATCATAACTATTGAACCCTGGAGGGCGCAATCTTTTCCGGTAATCAAGGACCTGGTGGTGGATAGGTCAGCCTTTGAGCGCATCATTCAGTCAGGAGGATATATATCAGTAAGTACCGGAGGTGTTCCTGATGCCAATGAAATACCTATTACCACCTCAATAGCCAATGAGGCTATGGATGCAGCTTCCTGTATCGGATGCGGAGCCTGTGTAGCTGCCTGTAAAAATGCCTCAGCAATGCTGTTTGTAGCTGCTAAGATTTCACATCTGGCATTACTCCCACAAGGAAAGGTCGAAGCAGAACCAAGAGCAGAAAGTATGGTTGCCCAAATGGACAAGGAAGGCTTCGGGCTCTGTACCAATACCGGAGCATGTTCAGCTGAATGTCCGAAAGAGATTAGCCTTACTCATATCGCCCGATTAAATAGACAATATTACAAGGCCAAAAAGTTTTCAGAAAATGTACCTGAAAAGGAAGAAATACATGAGGGATAAATTGAGTGTGAGTGTGGGTGTGGGTGTGAGTGGAGTGTGAGTGTGAGTGTGAGTGTGAGTGTGAGTGTGGGTTACTGCTTTCAAACGATTGTGTAAATCAGTATGACAGGGAATTATAAAGAGCGTTTGATTTAAGTAATTTTTCCCGTAAATTATGGATTACACTACTATAAATTCTGCGCTATGTTTAGTTTGAAAATTTTATTCGTGTTTACGCCATTAATTTTTCTGTTTACCTGTAATCCTGCTACCGAAACCACTACTGAAACAGATGCCCTAGAGTCCTTAGAGGGTTCCTGGCGCATGCAAAGCTATAAAGTCGAGGGTGAAGATTCCTGGAGACAACTTTCCGGCTCCGTAATTCAAGAAAAATATATTACTGCCAACCATTTCGCCTGGATCCAATACGAAACGGAAAAGGATACCATTTATGGCACTGGAGGTGGAACCTACAACTATAACCAGAACACACACACTTATACTGAAGATATAAAATTTTTCCTCCCGGCAGGCTCGAACGAGCTGGGTCAATCTATTCCCTTTGACGTCATGTTTAAGGATGGAAAATGGTACCACACTGGATATACGCTGGTATTTGAGTTTGACCCGGAGACTGGCAAAAATGTAGTAATAGATTCTTCCAAGATCGAAGAAATTTGGGAGCGTACTGATGCTACGAGCAGTGATAAAAGCCTGGTTGGTACCTGGCAATTGGAGTCGTTTAAGGATCATGGAGATTCAATCAGAACGGATTACCCTGAATTTGTAAGCATTTTCAAACTAGTTACTCCTACCCATTTTGTTTGGATACATTATATAACCGAACAAGACATTGTACTGGCTCAAGGAAGCGGGACTTACAATTTTGATGGTGAAACCTATACCGAAACACTTAAATCCGTTTACCCTTCAGGGTCCAATCAAGTAGGTACGATAATGCCTTTTAAAAGCAAGCGTGAAAATGATAGCTGGTTCCTTCTAGGCAATATTAAAAGAATGGAGCAAGATGCTTCTGGCGAAATGATCGCCAAGGACTCTGCTAAAATTGATGAAGTCTGGAACCTTTTCCCTGGCTTGGGTTCTTAGGTACCCTCTGGTCTTCTCTTCAGAATTACCGTTTCATTGATCCAACAACCTACTTTGAGGCTTGCTCCTTCTTTAAGGCTCAGCTCAAATATATCCTCCATGGATGGGAATTGCTTTTCAGCATTGGACATCCCGCGTCGATCGCCGGCCCTTGCATACATTTTGTAGGCTGCCAGAAATACTGCCCGGTCATCTACTTTGCTAATTCCTTGGCGACATTCCTTGTAGCTTTCCATGTACAGATTTCCAACTATTTTGTATGCTTCTTTCCTTGAGGGATCATTCTTAACTGCTAAAAATGCACTGCTACGGGCTCTTGACTTCATACCTCTGGCTCGATAGTGATTGGCCAGGCCGTAATGAATGTCTCCTTTTTGCTTGCCGGTCGCTGCAAGTTCCAGCGCTTCCTGATAATATTTATTGGCCTCGCCGTAATTTTTTGCTGCATCATTCTTGATGGCGATAATCTTGGCCATACTATAGGTTGGTTCCTGGTCCTGTAATGTGATAGAGGCCTTTAGAAAAATTGGGTTCTTTGAACAGCCGTAGGTCAATGATAAGGCAATTATACGTTTTGCAAGTACCAGATCCGAGGGATCTGCCTCAAATTGGGGTCCGATCTTGTTTGAAATGAAGTCACAATCTATCTCAACCATGCCGGTGAGCATCTTATTAATAAAATCTCTGTTTCTTTCCAGCGAGGCAGTGTCTTTCCCAGCTTTCTCGTAGGCCTCTACATTTTTGTCCAGGATGGTCATGGTTTTACCATAGCGTTGCAATACTTCATCATCAGTCAAACTTCCTCCATTTGCTCTGTATCTGCGTATTACATCCATATAGGCTACCAGGTTATTTATGGCCACTTTATCCCCGTTAAGTTCAAAAGTACGTTCAAATAGGTCGAATAGTTCCTGATAACGCGATTTATCATCTTTAAGGAATTTGTAGGCTTTGTAGGCTTTGCGATTCAGTACCTGGGCTTCTTTGCCAAAATTTTCAATACGTTGATCGTATAGCTCCAGACATCGATTCTGATAAGTCTTCTTTTGATTTGCATCAGTTTCTTTGGCCTGTAACTGATCATAAATCTTTACTCCATTGATATATATTGCCTGGTTTAGATCTGGTGTATTAGCCACCAGCCACTCCAACGGTTCAATTGCTCCCTTGAAGTCGCTATTTTTCAGCATATCATTGTAGATCGCATTCTTTTCCTTAGCTGTGTCAGGGTCGTCGCCCCAGTTCCAGCCAGCTTGGGCACGCAATAGGGTGCTGGTCAGTAGAAAAACAACAATACAGGTGTGGAGCAATTTCATATCAAGTAAATATAATTAGTAAAGAATTAACCCAATCAAACATTAATTTGGGTTTGAAAGAATCAAAATTAGCAAAATTCTGTTAAAAATTGACTAAACCCTTAACAGAGTTAACTCTTTTTACCAGAGAACAGTTTGCGTTTCAGCCACATAATGGGATCGTAGTATCGGTCAACAACCCTTTCTTTTAATGGAATAATGCCATTATCAGTGATCTGAATATGTTCAGGACATACTGCAGTGCAACATTTGGTTATGTTGCACAATCCGGACCCATATTCCGATTTGATCTCCGGAATACGATCCGCTGTATCCAATGGATGCATCTCCAGGCTTGCCAGTCGTATCATATAACGCGGTCCAACGAAGTCATCTTCTTTTTGCTGATCTCTTATTACATGACAGGTATTTTGGCATAAATAACATTCAATACATTTTCTAAATTCCTGGACTCGATCTATGTCTTCCTGAAACATACGGTAGTTTCCGTCCTTGTCTCTCGATTTGGGAGCAAACGGTTTAATCCTTTTATTTTGTCGATAATTCCAAGAAACGTCGGATACCAGATCCTTGATCACTGGAAAAGACTTCATGGGACGACAACTGATCACCTCATCATTTTGATAGTCATTCATACGGGTCATGCATGCCAATTTAGGAACACCGTTTACCTCTATACTGCAGGAACCGCATTTACCCGCTTTGCAATTCCATCTTACCGCCATGTCACCGGCACTTTCCGATTGTATCTGATGTATTGCATCTAGCACCACCATCCCCTCGCCCACTTCAGTCTGATAACTAACCATCTGCCCTGATTGCTTATCTCCTCGCCAAATTTCGAAATGTCTGAGTTTAGTCATCTAGTTAGGGTTTAATTTCAGCGATTATTGAGGCCTCTAAAGCGGATAACTCTGAATGTGCTATTTCTTTTAAGTGCTCCGGAGCGGCTGGTCGCTCTACCCGGTTAACCTCCATTTTCCCATCTACCCCTTTCTTAATAACCACATTTGCTCCGGCCCATTCTTCTCGCTCTCCTTCAAAATCCAGCCTTGTATGACCTCCCCTACTTTCCTGTCGCATGGCAGCTGATCTCGCAACTGCTTCCGAGGTAATCAACAAATTTCTAATGCTCAAAGCTTCATGCCACCCTGGGTTGTATTGACTGGCTCCATCAGCTTTCACTTGCAGGTATCGTTGTTTCAGTGCTTGAATCTCCTCTATGCCTTCATTCAAATCAGATTCCGTACGAACAATTCCTACTTTGTTTTGCATGGTCTCTCTAAGGTCATCATGAATTAAATAGGGATTTTGACCATGCTCCCGATTCAATATATCTGTTGCATGCCGTATGATTCCTGTAACCTGATCCGCGTCAATTATTGGTGCACGTTCCATTTTCCGACTGTACTCACTGGCACCAGTCCCCGCCAATTTTCCGAATACCAATAGATCTGATAAGGAATTTCCGCCCAGCCGGTTGGCTCCATGCATTCCTGCGGAGCACTCACCGCAAGAGAATAGACCTGGAATATTAGTCATCTGTGTATCGGCATCTACTCGTATGCCTCCCATAAAGTAGTGTAGTGTCGGGCCAACTTCCATCGGTTCTTTAGTGATATCAAGTTCGGCAAGGACCTTAAACTGATGGAACATTGAAGGCAGCTTCCTCTTGATATACTCAGCGTCCTGTCGGCTGGCGATATCCAAAAAGGCTCCTCCATGTGGAGATCCCCTACCCTCCTTTACTTCTTTCATTATGGCCCTGGCAACCACGTCCCGTGTCAATAATTCCGCCGGTCTTCTCGCAGTCTTATCTCCGATGAGCCACCGGTTGGCCTCTTCCTCATCAGGAGCAGTCTCAGAAGCGAAACGCTCTGGAATATTATCAAACATAAAACGGCGGCCCTGATTGTTTAGCAGTATACCCCCTTCTCCACGAACACCTTCTGTAACCAATATACCGGCCACTGAGGGTGGCCATACCATACCTGTTGGGTGAAATTGAGTAAACTCAAGGTCCATTAATTCCGCTCCAGCCTCGTAGGCCATTGCATAACCATCACCGGTATATTCCCAGCTATTGGAAGTTACCTTCCAGGCCTTCCCACCACCACCGGTAGCAAATATTACCGCCTTGGTTTTAAAGATTACAAACTGTCCGGTATCTCTAACCATGGCTACCAATCCGGAAATTTTATCTCCATCCTTTAGTATATCCAATACTGAATATTCCATATATACATCAATCCCCTGATGTACACCATAATCCTGCAAGGTCCTGATCATCTCAAGACCGGTGCGATCACCAACATGTGCTAACCTGGGATATCGGTGACCTCCAAAATTTCTCTGGTTAATCAGTCCATCTTTGGTGCGGTCGAAAACCGCTCCCCATTCCTCCAACTCTCTTACTCTTTGGGGGGCATGCTTCGCATGTAGCTCAGCCATGCGCCACACATTCAGAAACTTGCCACCACGCATGGTATCTCTAAAATGCACCTTCCAATGATCCCGGTGGTCTACATTTCCAAGAGCAGCTGCCATGCCGCCTTCGGCCATTACCGTATGTGCTTTCCCCAATAGTGATTTACAAACCAGGGCGGTACTCATACCCTGAGCCGAACATTCAATAGCTGCCCGCAGACCAGCCCCTCCGGCACCTACCACTACCACATCATGTTCAAATGTTTTTAAATCTTGAATGTCCATATTTATTTTCTATACACCCCAGGTATTCCAATCACTGATTAAACCCATAGATACCAGTCTCACATAAATGTCACTGAATGCCACCCAACATAAGCTCAACCAGGCAAAAAGTTTATGATTACTATTCATCCAGGAAACTTTCTTATAAATCCCTTGCATCGCTCCTGATCGTGAACATGAGAAACAATCCTTTCCTCCTCCAACCAAATGCCTGAATGAGTGACAACCGAAGGTATACAAACCAAGAAGTATGGGGTTCAATACCAAAATCAGGCTACCAACTCCAAGCCCAATAATTCCTTCGTGAACAAAAGCAGCAATGGCATCCACTCCTAAAATAACTATATACAATAAAGCAATATACATGGTGTATCGATGCAAATTTTGAAAGATCAGCAACCACGTCTCTCCCTGATAGTTCTTTTGAGGAATAACACCAATGGCACATCCAGGAGGGGATCCCGCAAACGCTTTGTAATAGGCTCCCCGGTAATAATAACAGGTAAATCGAAACAGTCCGGGGAAAATCAATATTAGCAATGCAGGTGATGCCGGAAGAAAGCCGGGCCACCAGGAAGGCCATTCTCCTAACAATGAATGCCACAAGGGCGCAGCACCTGCAACTCCGGATTTGATATAAATTAGTGGGGAGTAAAATGGGCTTAAGTAACTAATGGAGTAATAGTGGTTTCCCTGGAAAGCAGCCCAGGTAGCATAAGCCAAAAATGCGGATAACCCCAACAGCACCAATACCGGTTCTATCCACCAGTTATCTGTTCTATGACCGGTTAAAAACTTGGATCTCTGCATAGTGTGGTCCATACGCATAAAGAATAATAGATCCTAAAATAGAAATTAATGTGATAAGAACAAATCACTATATATTCAATCCTCAGCAAAATTCACCTGATTCTTCCCATAAATATTTAAAAGAAATCGCAACTTTACCATTTATGAGTTACATGCAATCAATAGTGATCACCTGCGGAATAGGAATTACCGAAATTCTTCAAAAGGAAATAGAAGGTTTAGGTTATGAAGTGGTTGCAAATAACCTAAGCAACCTGGAGATCAAAGGAAACCTCAGGGATTGCATGCACCTTAACTTGCACCTGAGAACAGCTAGCAGGGTTTTACTGTTAATAAAGAAGTTTCAAGCCGCTCATCCAGACCACCTCTATCAAGCCATAAGCAAGATTCCCTGGGAAGATCACATAAATAGCAACGGATACATCAGCGTCACTTCACATATACAAAATAGCTATATTCTTGATACCCGTTTTGGGAATCAGAAAGTAAAAGATGCTATTGTAGACCGCATGATTAGCCAACAGGGTAAAAGACCAGACTCCGGACCAACACGTGACCAAACTGTAATATACTTACACTGGGTAGATACCGATTGTCACTTGTATTTTGATACTTCAGGAGAAACCATATCCAAGCACGGGTATCGGCGTATTCCCTTTAAAGCACCTCTAAGGGAGTCTTTGGCAGCGGCAATTATTAAAAGTTCCAAATGGAAACCAGGTATTCCCTTGATTAATCCAATGGCTGGAAGTGGTACTTTAGCCATAGAAGCGGGCATGATTGCATGCAAAATAGCACCTGGCTTGATTCGCGAGAATTTTGGTTTCATGCATTTAAAGTCCTATCAGGAAGATTTGTGGATACAAATGAAAATTGACGCAAAAAAATTAATAGATAAAAATCAACCTCAAAATCTTCTAGTCAACGATTCCAGTTTAGAAGCTTTAAGAGCAGCGAAAAAAAATGCTGCCTGGGCAGGCGTGGAATCTTTAATAGAATTTCATCATGGAGATTTTACCCAGGTGAAGATTCCGGAAGAACCAGCGGTAGTCATCCTCAACCCGGAGTATGGCGAGCGCATGGGTGATATTGATCAGTTGATAGAGACTTACGCTAAGATTGGGGACTTTTTTAAGGAAAAATGCGCTGGTAGCTGGGGTTACATATTTTCGGGAAATCCGGATCTATCAAAGAAGATAGGGCTGCGTACTTCAAGAAAAATTCCTTTTTTTAATGGAAAAATTGAATGTCGTCTATTGGAGTATGAACTATACCGAGGCAGCAAAAAAATATAGCTAACAGGTTCAATAAGGAAAATTAACCTATTAATTTCAGGTACCGCTTAGATGTTATATAAGATCCTGTACAGTTTCCCGATCCAATTGTTGATCAACAACCTGAAAAAAAATCAGGTGCTGCTGCTATGCTGGTTCTTCCTGTTCATGGTGGTTACTGGAAATTTTGGAAAAGTTTTGGGAATCCCTTACTTATTTCTGGATCCGGAATACATGGATAAAGTTGATTTCTGGAGTTTTTTTATAATCGGAGTGGCCATCGGCGGTATCTCTATGGCTTTTCATATTACCTGTTACATTGTCGATAGTTTCCGGTTTAGTTTTTTAGGGACATTGTCCCGTCCATTTAGCAGGTTTGCTTTTAACAACAGCATTGTCCCACTCGCTTTTCTAATTGTTTATATAATTAGCATTGTAAGGTTTCAGGTAGACAATGAGTTCTCTACCAAGATTCAGATTGTGGTTCAGGTCATGGGGGTACTTGGAGGATGTCTGGCAATGATCATACTCCTAATCACCTACTTTCGGTTTACTAATCAGGACATCTTTAAACTCATCACTGCCAATGTGGATAAGCAACTTCGTCGGGCACCTATTTCCAGGGCCAATGTTTTGCAGCGCCTGGATATCGCTAGAAAAAAGAGCATTCGGGTAGACAATTACCTGGATATTGGGTTCAATATAAAAAAAGTGAATCCAGATCACGGCTATGACAAGTACTCGATACTTAAGGTTTTTGATCAAAACCACATGAACCTGGTAGTAATAGAATTTGTGATCTTCTTTGTTATCCTTATTCTTGGCATTTTCAGGGAATATCCCGTTTTTCAGATTCCTGCCGCTGCCAGCGTGGTACTGGTTTTGTCCTTCTTCATTATGTTTGCCGGAGCGGTCTCTTACTGGTTTCGAAACTGGTCCATTACCGCGGTAATCGCCATGCTGGTCCTATTGAATATCCTGGTTAAAAATGACCTGATCACCAGCGAATATCAAGCCTATGGCCTCGATTATACTGCGGAAAGAACAGAATACTCTCTGAGCAAATTGCAGGATATGAGTCAGGCTTCCAATAGAAAGGAAGATAAAATAAGAACCTTAGAAATTTTACAGAACTGGCGGATGAAGTTTGATAGCTCAAAACATCCTAAAATGGTGATTATTACCGCCAGTGGTGGAGGACAAAGAGCAGCTCTTTGGTCTATGAAAACACTACAGGCAGCTGATAGTGCTACCAATGGGAATTTGTTCAAACAGGCCGCTCTTATTACCGGATCCTCTGGTGGTGTGATCGGCGCTAGTTATTATCGTGAACTAACTTTACAAAATGCTCTGGGAGGAAATCTGGATCTAAATAGCTCCAGATACCTGAAAAATATATCCAGAGACAACCTCAATCCAATTATCTTCAGTTTACTGGTAAGTGACCTATTTATACGATACCAAAGTTTTCAATATGGTGGGTTCCAGTACAAAAAAGATCGGGGTTATGCATTTGAACAACAGCTAAATAAGAATACTGATTTTGTGCTGGATAAACCTCTTTCCGATTACAAACTACCGGAGCAAGAAGCGATCATCCCAATGTTATTGATTGCTCCTACGGTTATTAATGATGGCAGGAAGCTCTTTATAAGTCCGCACTCTGTTAGCTATATGACCTCTAGCAGTGTTTATGGAAAAGACAGCTTAAATCCTGATATAAAGGGAATCGATTTTCAACGCTTCTTTAAATCGCAACAAGCCAGTAACCTTAGGTTTTTAAGTGCATTACGGCTTGGAGCCTCATTCCCTTATATAACCCCAAATGTGCGATTGCCTAGCACTCCGCCCATGGAAATTATGGATTCAGGTATTTCGGATAACTTTGGAATATCCGATGCATTGCATTTTTTATATGTATTTAAAGACTGGATTGCCGAGAACACCAGTGGTGTAGTAATAGTCACTATCAGGGACAGCGAGAACAATAAACCCATTGAAAAAAATATCGATAACTCGCTATTTCAAAAATTCGTCACCCCAATCAGTAGCATCTATAACAACCTGGGAAACATGCAGGACATCAATAATGATAATTTACTGGAACTGGCACACAACTGGTTTGAAAATGATATTTATTGTCTCGAGTTTGAGTATGTTACCAGAAGTATATTCCAAAACAAGGAAGGGGAAATTTTCCCTCCCAGTGACAAGCGGATCAAAGATGAAGCAATCGAAAGAGCCTCATTAAACTGGAGACTTACCAGCCGTGAAAAGCGCAATATTCAAAGGAATTTCTATTCTGACAAAAATCAACAAGCGTTGATTGAACTGCAGCAACTACTGTCAGCCGACAATTGATAGTAAATTACGAATTACGAATTACGAATTACGAGGGACGAGGGGGTTAGGGACGAGGGGGTTAGGGACGAGGGTGATAGGGTGATAGGGTGATAGGGTGATAGGGTGATAGGGTGATAGGGTGATAGGGTGATAGGGTGTTAGGGTGTTAGGAACGAAGGACGAGGGTGTTAGGGTGATAGGGTGTTAGGAACGAAGGACGATAGTGCAAAACAGTAGAAATCTGTAACTTTAAAAGAATATTTGACAATTAGATGTCCTCTACCCCAACGCCATATAAACCCAAAAATCACCTCAGGATAGTTACTGCAGCCTCATTGTTTGACGGACACGATGCTGCCATTAATATAATGCGCCGTATAATCCAGGGCAGTGGTGTAGAAGTCATTCATCTTGGCCATGATCGCTCCGTAAAGGAAATTGTCAATTGTGCCATCCAGGAAGATGTTCAAGCCATAGCTATCACTTCCTATCAAGGAGGTCACCTGGAGTTTTTCAAGTACATGTATGACCTGTTGGAGGAGCGAGGAGCGAGCAACATTAAAATCTTTGGCGGTGGAGGAGGCACTATATTACCAGATGAAATCAAGGAGTTGCATGAATATGGAATAACCCGTATTTACACACCCGATGACGGGCGCTCCATGGGACTGCAAGGTATGATCAATGACCTGGTAAAACAAGCCGACCGACCGACTGGTAACATGCAACCACCTTCACTGAATGGCACGCTTGAGGAACTTAAAAATAAAAATCAGCAAGTTATAGCCCAGATTATTTCTGCATCTGAAAATTTTCCAAACGAAAGTGCTGATATCTTAAAGCAGGTGCGGGAACTGGTTGAGGATTTACCCCCGGTACTTGGGGTAACCGGGACCGGGGGCTCCGGCAAGTCTTCCTTAGTGGATGAGCTGGTGCGGCGTTTTTTGATTGATTTTGAAGATAAAACCGTGGCTATCGTATCAGTTGACCCTTCCAGACGTAAATCCGGAGGAGCGCTATTGGGTGACCGCATACGAATGAATGCGATCAATCATTCCAGGGTTTATATGCGATCCCTTGCAACCCGTCAATCAAATCTGGCTCTTTCAAAATATGTTAAAGATGCGGTCGACATTGTTAAAGCTGCGAAATTTGATCTGGTAATTCTAGAGACCTCCGGTATCGGCCAATCTGATACAGAAATTATTGAGCATTCTGATGTTTCACTTTATGTAATGACCCCAGAATACGGAGCTGCTACTCAATTGGAGAAAATTGATATGTTGGATTTTGCCGACATAATTGCGTTGAACAAATTCGACAAACGCGGATCTATTGATGCGCTCAGGGATGTCAAAAAACAATACCAACGAAATCACCATCAATGGGACAAAGATGGTCAGGAAGTGCCGGTCTTTGGAACTATTGCCAGTCAGTTCAATGATCCTGGTATCAATCAGCTCTATAAGTGTGTAATAAGTACTATTGGTGCTAAAACCAATTCAGAAATCCAGTCTTCGTTTCAGATCACTGACGAGATGTCGGAAAAGGTCTACATCATCCCTCCTAACAGAGTCCGGTATCTTTCTGACATAGCTGAAAACAATAGACAATATGATGGTTGGACAAAATCTCAACAGCAAATTGCGCAGACTTTGTATGGCATCAGAAAAACCATTGAATCATTGAATACCTCCGGTGCTTCAGAGGTATTAGCCACCCTGGAAGCCCATTATGAAACCATTAAGCAGGAGTTAGATCCAAAAAATATCGAATTAATCGAAGCCTGGCCAGATAAAGTGCAAAGGTATAAAGACCAAATATTTCTATTCAAAGTACGAAATACTGAAATCAGGGTTGAAACCCACACCGAAACTTTATCGCATACTCAGGTACCAAAAATAAGCCTTCCAAAGTATGAAGGTTGGGGTGATCTGTTGCGCTGGAACCTGCAGGAAAATGTACCCGGTTCCTTTCCCTATACTTCAGGAGTTTATCCTTTTAAGCGTGAAGGGGAAGATCCCACCCGGATGTTCGCTGGAGAAGGGGGGCCGGAACGGACCAACCAGCGATTTCATTATGTAAGCCAGGATATGCCTGCTAAAAGGCTGTCCACTGCCTTTGATTCGGTGACCCTATATGGGGCCAATCCTGACCTGAGGCCAGATATCTATGGAAAAATCGGGAATTCAGGAGTTTCCATATGTTGTCTGGATGATGCCAAGAAACTCTACTCCGGATTCAACCTGTCCGACCCCAAGACCTCTGTAAGTATGACCATCAATGGACCGGCGGCAAT